>DAOSUG010000022.1:0-11148 GCA_035378545.1 Micropruina sp.
CGAATCGTCGTGCGACGAGACCGGGGTGGGCATCGTCCGCGGGCACGAGTTGCTGGCCAACGAGGTCGCCAGTTCGGTCGAGCAGCACGTGCGCTACGGCGGCGTGGTGCCCGAGATCGCGTCGCGGGCCCACCTGGAGGCGATGCGGCCGGCGCTGGAACGGGCGTTGGCCACCGCTGATGTCGACCTGAGCGAACTGGATGGCATCGCCGTCACCGCCGGCCCAGGCCTGATGGGGGCCCTGGTGGTCGGGTTGG
This sequence comes from Micropruina sp., assembly GCA_035378545.1. Classification (GTDB taxonomy): domain Bacteria; phylum Actinomycetota; class Actinomycetes; order Propionibacteriales; family Propionibacteriaceae; genus Micropruina. The sequence goes on from DAOSUG010000022.1 coordinate 258, forward strand.
CATCGGCGAAAGCCCTGGCCGCAAGCCTAGACAAGCCGTTGTACGGGCTGAACCACCTGGTCGGTCACGTGGCCGTCGACCTGCTCGACCACGGCCCGCTGCCGCAGCCGTGCGCGGCGCTGCTGGTCTCGGGCGGGCACACCTCGCTGCTGCTGGTGAACGACATCACCGGTGACATCACCGAGCTCGGATCCACCATCGACGACGCCGCCGGCGAGGCCTACGACAAGGTCGCCCGGCTGCTCGGCCTGGCCTACCCGGGCGGTCCGGTGATCGATCGGGCGGCCGCCGACGGAAACCCGCGGGCGATCGCCTTTCCGCGCGGGCTGACCGCACCGAAAGACCTGGTCAAGCACCGGTTCGACTACTCGTTCTCGGGTCTGAAGACGGCGGTCTCGCGCTGGGTCGAGACCCGCCGGCGCGACGGTGACGAGGTGCCGGTTGACGACGTGGCGGCCTCGTTCCAGGAGGCGGTGTGCGACGTGCTGACCGCCAAGGCGGTCGACGCCTGCGAACACCTCGGGGTCTCCGACCTGCTGATCGGCGGCGGCGTGGCGGCCAACTCGCGGCTGCGGGCGCTGCTGGAGCAACGGACGTCCGAACGCGGCATCACGCTGAGACGGCCACGGCCGGCGCTGTGCACCGACAACGGGGCGATGATCGCGGTGCTGGGGGCCGAGGTGATCGGTCGCGGGCTGCGTCCCTCGAGCCTCGACATCGGGGCCGACTCGGGCCTGCCGGTCTCGACCGTGCTGGTCTGAAGCATGCCGTACACACCGATTCTCGGGGTGCTGGCCTACGTGCTGCATCCCGATGGTGAGCGCGTGCTGCTGGTGCTGCGCAGCCGCGACGGCGATGCCCATCGGGGCAAGTACAACGGGCTCGGCGGCAAGGTCGAACCCGACGAGAGCGTGATCGGCTGCCTGCACCGCGAGCTGATGGAGGAGGCCGGGATCACGGTCACCGGACAGCGCCTGCGGGGCACGATCTCGTGGCCCGGCTTCGGGGCGGGCGGCGAGGACTGGTTCGGTTTCGTCTTCATCGTGGACGGGTTCACCGGCGACGTGCCCGAGCGCAACGACGACGGACCGCTGGAGTGGACGTCGATCGCGCGCCTGCTCGGCGCCGGGGCTCCGCTACCGATGTGGGAGGGCGACCGGCATTGGCTTCCCTTGGTGTTCGACGACGACGAGCGGGCCTTTCACGGGGTGATGCCCTACGTCGACGGACGTCCGGCCTCGTGGAGCTTTGACCGCTGACCGCTGACCGCTGACCGCTGACCGCTGACCGCCGAGCGAGCGTCGTGCGTCGGTCGAGCTTGTCGACACATGCGTTGGTCGAGATGTCTCTGGTGGGTCGGTGGCGGAGGGGGGCTCTACTCGAGCCAACCAGCCTCGGTCGCAGGCTCCCTCGGCGGCCAGACCCATCCACGACTCGAGTAGAGCCCCCCCTCCGCCCCCTCCACTCTCGCTGTGGACCACTCACGTCGGGCGGCCTCGCTCCGGACCTCCGCTGGTCGAGACCTCCGCCCCCTCCACTCTCGCTGCTGACCACTCACGTCGGGCGCACTGGCTCCGGACCTCCGCTGGTCGAGCGTGTCGAGACCCATGCTCTGGGCCAAACATCTGGGGACCCGCGCTCGTCCGCGATCTCGACATCGGCGTTGGATGGCGGGATACCTTGCCGGTTTCGAGTGACAACCCGAAACCGGACGGGTCTTGCTCTTGTCGGGTAGCGATCTCGACACCGGCACTGATCTCAGTGTCGGGTTCCTGATCCTGCTCACGGTCTGTTATCGGCCATCGATCTCGACACCTGGATTGGCACGTCTCGGCGATCTTCGGCAAACCCCCGACGTCTCGGGGGCGAATGGGGGGTCTCGACGCTCAACCGTCGGTCTGCCGGACTCACCCCATCGCTGGCGCCGCGAGCTCAGCCCCGCTCGTCCAGCTGAAGCCGCATGGCGGCGATCTGGTCGGGGGTGACCCGGCAGCAGCCGCCGACGGCCCGCACGCCGGCGTCCAGCCAGGCTCGCACGCTCGTGGACGCTGCGGCCGCCCCGGTCCAGGTGCGCGAGCGGGCGTTCCAGGCTTCACCGCTGTTGGGGTAGAACACCACCGGACGCCGCCCCGCCACCGCCTTCACGACGTCCGCGGCGCCGCCGGGATCGCAGCAGTTGGCTCCCAGCGCGACCACCTGCGGCACCTCGGCGGCCATCGCGTAGGCCTCGTCCGCGGGCTCACCCAGCCGGGTGCGATCGCCCACCACGGTCAGCGAGATCCAGGCCGGCAGGTCGAGCTCGCTCAGTTCGGTGACCAGTGCCTCGACCTCGGCCAGGCAGGGGATCGTCTCGCACGCCAACAGGTCAGGTTCGGCCTCGGCCAGCGCCGTCAATCGCGGACGGTGCCACTGCCGCAGCTTCGCCACGCTCAACCCGTAGTCACCCCGGTATTCCGAGCCGTCAGCCAGACTCGCGCCGTAGGGGCCCACCGAGGCGGCCACCCAGCGCTGTCCGTCGCACCCGGACGCCGCCTCGCGAGCAAGCCGCACGCTTCGGGTCAGTGCCTCGCGCGCCTCGGCGGCGGAACGGCCCGCGGCCACAAAGCCGGTCTCGCTGACCTGGTAAGAGGCGGTGATCGCCACCTGGGCACCCGCGGCGAAGAAGTCGGCATGGGTGGCGCGGATCTCGTCCGGCTCGTCGAGCAGCAGGCGCGCCGACCACAGCGAGTCGCTCAGATCGTGGCCGCGCGCCTCCAACTGGGTGGCGAAACCACCGTCGAGCAGCACGACGCCTTCGCGAAGCGCAGAAGCGAACGAATCCATGCCCGTCATCGACCTGTCGGCACGCTCAGCGCAGCGACTCGGGATGCGGGTTCGTCGACGGGTCCGTCGCTGTCGGCTCGGCCTGCTGAGCCGGGATGGGCTTCGTGCCCTTGGCGCCCGGTGCCTTCGGATGGCGCGGCAATGCGAGGGCGTAGCCGCCGAGCAGCCCCGCCAGCAACGCCAACGCCGCCCCACCGATCATGACGCCGACCGGGTTGGCAAACTCACGGCTGCGCAGGGCGTCGAGCGCGAGAAACTGGCGCCACACCTCGAACCCGCCGTAGGACAGCACACCGATGGCGGCGACCAGAGCCACAGCTCCGAAGATCAGCAGGATCCGCGCGGGCATCTTCATGGCGTCATCCTAATCCCGGATCCATCGATCGCCGCGTGCGCTTTCCGGGCACCCCTGGCTGCGCCGGCCACGACGTGCACACACGGGCGCTCGCCGCCGACAAACACCAAGGACGTCGGCTGCGCTCGCAAGTGACAGATGCCGGTATGCCTCGCCGCGGAGCGACCTGCGCCCCCCGTCTGACGTTGCTCGCGATGGCGGCCATCGGTGGGTCCGAGCCAGGACGCGCCAGTGCAAGATTCGTTGGTTGGGCTCGTGGAAACCGCTGCCCGGAGGTCTCGACCAGCGATTGATCGGCGGTTTCGATAGTGGGTGGGTTTCGGCACCGACTGCGGTATCAAAACCCACCCGCTCTCGCTCGGTGTGCCGACGCCCGCTCGCGACTGCTGCCCACGGACCCGCTTGGCCATCCTTCTGCCGCCACTCGCAACGGCGAAGCGTCGGGGGATCCGGACTACGCAACCCGACTCGCGGGCCGTGGTGGCGCGCCGGGCGTGAAGAGTCGACGGCTGCGTCCAGATCGGGTAGACACCAGGTGTGGACGCCGAGATCGCCAGATGGCTGGTCAGCCCCGAGGCTGCGGACGCCCTCGCCCGGGCCGGGCGTGAAGCCGATCCCGGGTCGCTGGCCGCCGCGCAACGGCTGCGCCGTGACCTGCCGCCGGACCACGCGGCCGCCGTGGTGAACCAAGTGGTACTGCGCCGGCGCGCGGTCGCGAAGCTCGGTGCGCAGGCTGCGCAGCTCTATCTGACCTCCGACGGGCTCGAGCAGGCCACCCGTCCGGCGGTGGCCGCCTGGCGTGCCGCACGGTTCGCCGCGGCGGGGGTACGCACGGTGCTCGATCTGGGGTGCGGCATCGGAGCGGACGCCCTGGCCTTCGCGGCAGCAGGTCTCGAGGTGATCGCGGTCGAGTCCGACGAGGCGACCGCCGTGCTGGCCTCCGCCAATCTGGGCCGCGAGGTGCTGGTTGGTGATGCCGTGACGATGCTCGACGACCTCGATCCGGACGCCGCCGTGTTCTGCGACCCGGCGCGCCGCACGTCCGCCGGCCGAAGCTGGCGGGTGGACGACCTGAGCCCGCCCTGGGATTTCGTCGCCGAGCTGCTGCAGCGACGCACCGCCTGTATCAAGCTGGGTCCAGGGGCGCCCCACGCCCTGATTCCGCGCGACGTCGCGGCCACGTGGGTGAGCGAGCGCGGCGACCTGGTGGAACTGTCGCTGTGGTCGGCGGGCTGGCCGCCTGCGCGCGAGGCCGTGGTGTTGCCCGCAGGTGCGGTGTTGGGCGGTGCCGCGGCCTTCAGCGGCGGCGAGCCGGCGACTCCCCGCGTGGGCGACGTGCTTTACGAGCCGGATCCCGCCGTGATCCGGGCCGGCCTGGTGGATCGTCTCGCGGGTGATCTCGACGCCACCCGCCTGCACCCCGGTATCGCCTACCTGCTCGGCCCACGCCCGCAACCGACCCCGTTCGCCACGGCCTTCACGGTGCTGGACGTAATGGACGCGGGGGAGCGCACCCTGCGCGCCTGGGTGCGTCGCGAGCGCATCGGCACCCTTGAGATCAAGAAACGCGGCATCGACATCGACCCGGCAGCCCTGCGGCGCCGGTTGAAGCCCGCCGGCCCCGCGTCCGCCACCGTGGTGCTCACCCCCACCGTGGACGGAGCCCGTGCCCTGGTGGCACAGCGCCTCTGAGGGCCTGAGGGCCTCTGACTCCAAGGCCCTGTGGGTTGGGGCCGCGCGATCTCGACATCGCCGCGCAGTGGCGGGAAAAGCTCGCCGGTTTCGTGGTGCAACCCGAAACCTGACGGGTCGTCCTGACATCGGGCAGCGATCTCGACATCGCACTCCACCGGCGAACCGATCGCACCGGCAACGGGCCAACGCCGAGGGGCCCCACTGAGGCACGCGTGTCACATCCTGACCAGGCATGCTCGACCAGCGGGCGCCCGGTGAGCCGGAGACGGTAACCGTTCCCGCTCCATGCATCAGTCGATGCTGAACGTTTCTCCACGTTGCGCGTAGTCGAGCGACTTGGCGTCCAGGTAGTCGGCGGCGGTCAGCACCAGCGGGGCCAACTCGCGCTCGAGGGTCTGCGAGCGGAACAGCATCCCGATCGTCACCTCGTGTTCAGGGCGGAACGTGACCTCGATCGGGTCGCCCGGCCGCACCACTCCCGGGGCGAGCACCGAAAGGTAGGCCCCCGGCACGGCGGCCTTGGTGAACAGCTTCAGCCAGCCGCGCTCGGCGATCCAGGCCCGGAACGTGTTGCACGGAATGCGCGGGCAGGTCACCGCCAGTTCGACCGCGTCCGGCCCCGTACCGACGCGCCAGTGCTCGCCGATCAGGGCACCGGTCACGTCGAGGTCGAGCGTGGTCAGGTTCTCGCCGAACGACCCGGACGCGAACTGCCGCCCCACCTGCGCACCCAGCAGGTCGAGGTCTTCGCGGGCGTAGGCGTACACCGCCTGCACGTCACCGCCGTGATGCTTGCCGTCGCCGATGTAGTCGCCGGCCAGCCCACTGCGATGCTCGGGTCCCAGCCGCCGGGTGACAGCGCGTGCCCCGGGCGCCGACACCGCCGCCGACGGCACCGGTTGCTTGTCGATGCCGGTGGTGTTGGAACGCTTGCCGCGATCGACCGCCGGGCGTCCGAGGTTCACCGACAGCACGGACGCGCTCACCTCGCACCCCTGACCTCGCGAGGCACGAACGCCACGTCCTCCTCGTCGCGTGGACGCACCCCGACCGCCCAGCCGTGCGGCGGAACTGTCTCGGCGCAGCCGGGGCTGGCCAGCAGTACCTCACCGATCGGCATCGGGCCCACCTCGTCAGAAATGTTGAGCGCCAGTTCGATCACCTGATCGGGGCCGGTCACCAGCACCACCATCGACTCATCGGTCAGGTCGCGGGTGGTGGCGATACCGTCCACGATCCAGGGGAACCGCCGCCGCAGGCCGATCAACGACCGGTACAGGTCGAAGGTGTCGGCGCCGAAGGGGAGCAGGCCGTCGGGTGTCTGCGGAAACGGCGGACGCACCGCGTCGTCGCCCCCGATCTGATCGAGCTTGATGCCCTCGAAGCGATGCTCGTCGCCGGCGTAGATGGACGGCACCCCGGGCAGCAGCGTGAGCAGCACCGCGGCGTGCTGAATGTGGCGCCGGTCGTCCAACTTGGACGAGATGCGCGTCACGTCGTGGTTGCTGATGAAGATCTGCGGGCGGAAGTGCTCGCAGAAGCGACGATGCCGCTGCAGGGACCAGTCGAGGCTCCACAGGTTGTGGTCGTTCATCGACTGCCAGATGCCGTGCCACAGCTCGTACTGGGTGACCGAGTCCAGCCCCGACAGCTCGACGAACTCGTCCTTGTCGCCGTGGATCACCTCGCCCAGCAGCCAGCAGTCGGGGTGGGCGGCCTTGACCCGCTCGACGATCGGACGCCAGGCGGCCGCACCCGGCGCGTAGGCGGCGTCCAGGCGCCAGCCGTCGATGCCGCGGTCCAGCCAGTGGCTCATCACCTCGACCACGAAGTCCTGCACCGCAGGGTTGGTGAAGTCGAGTTCGACCAGTTGCTCGTGTCCTTCGAAGACTCGCGGATAGCCCTCGACCCAGCGCAGCCAGTCGCCCTCGGGCGTGCCGGGGCCGGCGGTCAGGGCACGCTGCACGATCGGGTGGGCGCGTCCGAGATGGTTGAACACCCCATCGAGCAGAATGCGGATGCCGCGCTCCTTCGCCTTCCACATCAGCTCGCCGAAATCGCCGTCGTCGCCCAGCCGCGAATCGATGGCGTAGTGGTCGAGCGTGTCGTACCCGTGCGTGGACGAGGCGAAGATCGGGTTCAGCAGCATGCCGTTGCAGCCCAGGTCGAGCAGATAGTCGAGCCAGTTGGTCAACTGGCCCAGCCGGTGCCGCACCTCATGAACGGCGGTGTCTTCGGCGTTGACGAAGCCGAGCGGGTAGCAATGCCACCAGATGACGTGTCCCGTCCAGTCCATCGATCTCCTCACCACACCTCCCGGGGAGTCTATCGACCGGTGGTCAGCTCCGGATCGCTCAGGCCCAGTCTCTGAAAGCCCCCCACCATCGATCGGGCAGGGCGAACTCATGCGCCCGTGCTCGCGCTTGTTGCGGCCGTGTTCCAATCCTGGTCGCGGGGCAGGTGCGGCGCGAACCGCCTGACACGATGGACGGCATGCAACGCTTCGTCAGTGCCCACATCGAGGCCACCCTGGACGTTCCCACCGACGTGGTGCTTGCCATCGCCGTTGCCGAGGGGCCCGAGCGTAGCGAGCAGCTGACCATGACGGCCAACGGCGCACCCGCCTTCGCCCGTGAGATCGCCGCCCCGCACGGTGGTCGGTTGCACCTGGTCGAGGGCCTGCCGCCCGGACCGCTGACCATCGACTATGGGGCGAGCCTGGACGGGCTGGCCGAGCCCGAGGTGCCCACCGACCTCGACCGCATCACGTATGCCCGGCCCAGCCGCTACTGCGATTCCGACAAGCTGATGCCGGTCGCGCAGGCCGAGTTCGCGGGCCTGGAGGGCAAGCTGTTGCTGGACGCCGTGTCGAGTTGGGTGGGTTCGCAGCTGTCGTACGTGTCCGGCTCCTCCAAGCCGATCGACGGGGCGGTCGACACCTATCTGCTTCGGCAGGGCGTGTGCCGCGACTACGCGCACCTGGTGATCGCGCTGCTGCGCGGGCTGAACGTGCCCGCCAGGTTGGCCGCCGTGTATGCGCCCGGGCTCGACCCGATGGATTTTCACGCCGTCGCCGAGGCCTACGTGGACGGTGCCTGGTGGGTGGTGGACGCGACGACGCTGGCTCCGCGTCCGTCGCTGGTGCGGATCGCGACCGGCCGCGACGCCGCGGACACCGCCTTTCTCAGCACGCTGAAGGGTTCGCTCACCCTGCATTCGGTGCTGGTCGGCGCCACCGTGGACGCGCTGCCCGGCGACGACCTGACGCTGCTCACCGCCCTGCGCTGAGCAACGATCAGTCCTGAGGAACGATCAGCGCGTTGCGTTGGTCGAGCATTGTCAATGCGTTCCGTTGGTTGAGCTTGGCGAAACCGCTGCTCACAAGGGCGATGACAGCTTCGTCCAGCGATAGATCAGCAGCGCGCCGAGGAGCTCTGTGGACGGTTGCGGCGGCGGTCCGCACACCGGGTGCGGGGGCCGCACGAGCGGCGTAGCCGACCCGCCTCGCCCGGTGGACGCACCCTCGCCGGTTGCCACTACATTTGCGCGCATGACTGTCGAGCCGGACGACCAGGCCAGCACCGAAATCGACGACGTGCTGCCCGAGATGACCTTCGATGCGCAGTTCTACCCCGCGCGTCCGAAGAAGCTTCGGCCGGCGGCCCGCCGACGCAACCCGCTGCACGCGATCAGCGCGCCGCCCTTCGCCCCGGACGGCCGCAACAAGGCCTACGTGGAGTGGCTGGTGCAGCAGTCCATGCTGGGCGACGCCCGCACGCTGGCCCGCCAGTTGGCCGGCCTGCACACCATGTGGAGCAACCCGTTCGCCGCACCGGACCCCCGCGCCGCGGTCGACCGGGCGTCGGTCTGGTTCACCGCCTACCCACTGTCGCTGGTCACGGCGCCCAACCAGTCGTTTCTGGGGGCCCTGGGCGACGACGACCTGTGGAGTTGCTTCGAGTCGGTCGGGGTGGACGCGGTGCACACGGGCCCGGTCAAGCTGGCCGGGGGCATTCGCGGCTGGGACGCGACCCCCAGCGTCGATGGTCACTTCGACCGGATCAGCATGGCGATCGACCCGCTGTTCGGCACCGAGGAGGAGTACCGCGGCATGTGCGAAACCGCGGGCCGGCACCACGCGATGATCATCGACGACATCGTTCCGGGCCATACCGGCAAAGGGGCAGACTTCCGGCTGGCCGAGCTGAACTACGGCGACTACCCGGGCATCTACCATCTGGTCGACATTCCGCCGGAGGCCTGGCATCTGCTGCCCGAGGTGCCCAAGGGCTTCGACGCGGTGAACCTCGACCCGTCCCATGAACGGGCGCTGGCCGAGGCGGGTTACATCATCGGCGAACTGCAGCGGGTGATCTTCTACGAGCCGGGCGTCAAAGAGACCAACTGGTCGGCCACCCCGCCGATCTACGACCACACCGGCACCCTGCGGCGCTGGGTGTATCTGCACTACTTCAAGGAGGGTCAGCCCTCGATCAACTGGCTCGACCCCACCTTCGCCGGCATGCGTCTGGTGATCGGCGATGCGCTGCACTCACTGCTCGATCTCGGCTCGGGCGGGCTCCGGCTCGACGCCAACGGCTTTCTGGGCGTCGAGAAGAATGTGTCGGGGCCGGCCTGGTCCGAGGGCCACCCCTTGTCGCAGGCCGCGAATCAACTCATCGGCTCGATGGTGCGCAAGGTGGGCGGGTTCACCTTTCAAGAACTCAACCTGGGTATCGACGACATCGCGGAGACCAGCAAGGTGGGGCCGGACCTCTCCTACGACTTCGTCACCCGGCCCGCCTACCAGTTCGCGCTGGCCACCGGTGACACCGAGTTTCTGCGGCTCACCCTGCGTGAGGCGATGGCTGCCGGCATCGACCAGGCCTCGCTGGTGCATGCCCTGCAGAACCACGATGAGCTCACCTACGAGTTGGTGCATTTCGCCGGCCGGCATGCGCACGACACCTACACCCTGGGCGGCGTCACGTACTCGGGCACCGACCTGGCCGAGCACGTCCGCGAAACCCTGCGACTGAAGATCACCGGTGATGCCGGCCCGTACAACGCGGTGTTCACCCAGAACGGCATCGCGTCCACCACCGCGTCCGTGATCGCAGCGAGCCTGGGCTACGACGATCTGGACGCGATCGGCCCGTCCGAGGTGGAGCGCATCAAGAGTGCCCATCTGCTGCTCAGCATGTACAACGCGTGGCAGCCGGGGGTCTTCGCGTTGTCGGGGTGGGATCTGGTCGGCGCGCTGCCGCTGAAGCGGTCGCAGGTCGAGAGCCTGATCGCCACGGGCGACACCCGCTGGATCGAGCGCGGCGCCTACGATCTGATGGGCTGGTCACCCGAGGCCACCACTTCCTCGTCCGGCATGCCGCTGGCGCGGGCTCTGTACGGCTCGCTTCCGGAACAGTTGGCCGACTCCAAGTCGTTCGTGTCCCGGCTGTCGGCGATCCTGAAGGTGCGCAAACGGCACGGCTTCTTTTCCGGCAGCCTGCTCGACGTGCCCGAGGTGCCGACCAAAGAGATGTTGGTGCTGGTCAACCGGCTGTTCGTCGGCGCGATCCAGATCACCGCGCTGAACTTCGGGCCCGAGAAGATCCAGGGTCACGTGCAGTCGGCGCAGATTCCGCCCGGACGGGTGTTCGACCTCAGCACCCGCCGCAAGATCGACAACGTGGACGACCTCGGCGGTTTCAACGTCACCCTGCCGCCGTTCGGAGGGCTGGCGATGCTGGTGCGCGAGGGGTAGCCGGAGAGGGCTGACCCGGAGCCGAAAACCCTGCCGCGGCGACATCGCCCCGACGATCGTGACCGATGCCGCCCACCGGGCGGCATCGGTCGATCATCGCTAGCAGGGCGGATCGTCAACTCAACCGGTCAGAAACACGGCCCGCTGCGCTTCGAAGTCGGCCGTGTGAACGTCAACCGGCCAGGATCACGGCCTTTTGAGCTTCGAACTCGGCATCGGTCAGCACACCGGCGGTGCGCAGCTCACCCAACTGGGTC
>DAOSUG010000023.1:0-10945 GCA_035378545.1 Micropruina sp.
GAGTGCGGCGCCCGAACGCACCAGATCCGCGACCGCCGCGTCGTAGCCGGCGGCGTCGCCGAACGGTCCGGACGGTCCCGCGGTCGGCCACAACCCCCAGATGACGGTCCGAAAACTCGCGTACCCCGTGTCGTGACCCTGCCAGAACGGCGAGTTGGACGAGAGTGCCAGCAGCAACGGCAACCAGGCCGCGATGCGGTCGATCACGGCGGCACCCTCGTCCCGCGAATCGATCGCGACGTGCACGTGCTGCCCGCAGGTCAACTGCTGGCGGGCCAGATGGGCGAACTCGGCCGTCATCCGTGCGTAGCGCTCGTCGTCCGTCGCGGTCGGACGCACCTTGAACGGGCTGGTGCCGATCGCCGCGACCGCCGCGCCCGAGTTGGCGGCCCCGGCGGCGACGGCCGCTCGCAACTCGACCAACTGATGCGTCAGTTCGTCGGCGGAGGTACAGGGCATCGAGCCGAGCTCGGCCTGTTCGCGCTTGAACTCGTGCTCGATGGCGTCCTCGGGGTAGGGCGAGGCGTCGTCGAGCGCGTCCAGGGCGTGCTGAACGACCGTGTCGCCGGCCGCGAGTGGACGCCCCTGCCGGGGTTCGACCACGAGCAGTTCCTCTTCGACTCCGAACGTCACACCCATGCGCACAGTCTGGCCCGTCGCGCCGCCCAACGGATCCACCGCCCCGCCTTCCGTGCTGGTGTGTGTGGAGGGCTGCCTGATCGGCCCGAGAGATGCCGGGGCCGCGCCACCTTGAGGTATAGCCGCGAACGCCATGCCGGGCCGCTTGACCGCCCACCAGCAGCAACGGACGCACCCGCTCCAGTCGCTCCGCGCCTCGGCCTCATGGTTACGGCAGGCCGAGCGTCCGAGTTGATGAGCCGCGGCGGACGGTCAGTCGTCGAGCTTCTTGTCGGCCTTGCGGTCGATGCGCTCCTTCTCCTTCTCGGTCAGGTTGCCCGCCTTCTGCTGCTGCGCGGCGCGCGATTTCGCGTTGCGGGCGTGTGCCTTGTCGGGCATCGGGTAGTTGCCGGAGTCCTTCTTGGCATCCTTGGTTCGAGCCTTCTCAGGCAGTCCGAAATCCTTGGCGGGCAGGTCTTCGCGCTTCTCGGTAGAGAGATCGGCCATGGCGCACCTCGAGGGCTGGGGCCGGGCTGGTCCCGGCGCGGTCGCCGCCACGCTAGCCACCGGATCGGACGTGCGATACCGCCTTTTGGTCGGCACCCGATGACCCAATCGCCACAACCGGACGCGCGGTCGGCGTCCGAGTCGGCGGATTCAAGACGCGGTCTCGGAATCGACTCCTTACCGAGCGGTTCTCGGCCGCTTGGCCGCCTGTTGCGCCCTCCACCGCACCACGCGTACCGACCGGCGGTGGGTGCTGAATCAGGGCTGCGGGGCGCGCGGCCCTGACGGAGACGCCGCGGCGTGGTCTGGCGTCCGGTCGGGGGGACGGTGCGTCATCCGCAGGCCGCCTGCTGCGGGTGCGGCGTGCTTGGGGTCGAAGTCGCTGCAGAGCGTCAGCGGTGATAGACGTCACGCCGATGGCCAGGGGTGACCACAACCACGAGCAGTACGTCGTCTTCGACCAGGTAGATGATGCGGTAGTCGCCGACGCGAACTCGAAGCCCGGGCCGTCCGTGCAACGCACGTGCGCCCGGCGGCCGGGGATTCTCGGCCAGAAGTGCGATCGCCCCCTGAATGCGCCCGCGTGCCCCAGGCTCGACCTTGCCCAGTGCCCGGACGGCCGCCGGCCGCAACTCGATGCGGTGGGTCATGCCCAGCCGAGATCGACCTTGACCTGGCTCCAGGGGATGTTCGGCCCCTCGTCCGCCATCGCCTCGTCGAACGCGGTGACGTCTTCCTGCTCCTCCACGGCGTCGATGAGGCGCTCATATTCACTCGGGCTGATCAGAACGGCCGCCCGGCGTCCCCGTCGTTCGATGAAGACCGGGCCCTCACCGGAGCGCTCGAGTGCTTCGGCAAAACTATTGCGGGCGTCCGCAACGCTCATGGTGCTGGCCATGGATCCAATGTACAAGAGGCATCACTTTGTGTACATGACGGATGATCGTCCGTGCCACGCTGACGGTCCGGGCTTCTTCATAGGGGCGTGACGCCCGAGCGCGGCGTTGCCCGACATGACGATCGCGTCCGTGAACGTCGCGACGCCGAGCGTGAGAAGGATCGCGGAGAAATGTGGTTGTCCCACACTCTTGGGAGCGATGTTCGGTCGCCGGTCAGTCGCCGCGTTGGAGAGGCCGCCGGCCAGCAGGTTGCTCACGTCGCGCTCGCGCTCGGTCAGCTGGGGAAGCACTCTTGGGGACGGTGCCGGGTCGACCGAGCGACGAAGCACCCGGCGGTCGACCCCGTGACCGTCGCCCGCGTCGCTCACGTCGACGGCGTCGCTCGCCTCACCCGTCTCGCCCGCGGCGACCGCAGGGCGCGTTCGAATCCTGGTGTTCGGCGCCTTGAGCAGGTAGCCGTGGGCGGCGAGGGCGTCCGCAACCTGCGGCTGGAGGCTGAAACTGTGAATCCCCCGGGGACGGCAGGTGTGCCGTCCGCCGGGGGATCCAGGTGTGGGAGCGTGCGGCTCAGGCCTGCTGGGCGGCGTGCTCGGCGATGATCTGGCCGAAAACCAGACCCTGTGCGATCGTCGCCCCGGCGCCCGGGTAGCTGCTGCCGAACAGGTTGTTGCGGCCCCGGACGCGCCAAGGTCCGGTCGTCATCGCAGGCTTGCCCCGGGGTCCCCCGGCATTCGTGGTGGTGGTCCCGGCACGGGCGTCGGGAATCGCGTAGAGACCGCGGTTCGTCATCCCGGGCTCGTCGCGGACGCGCAGAGGTCCCCGGTCGTCATCCCGGGTTTGTCCCCGATGCGCAGAGGTCCCCGGTCGTCATCCCGGGTTGGTCCCGGACGCACAGAGGTTCCCGGGTCGTCATCCCGGGTTTGTCCGACAAGCTCCGGCGTCGCATTGGTGGTCCTCGGCGCACGTTGGGATCGTGTCGAGACTCCGGCCGTCGTCCCGGGCTTGTCCCGGGAGCCCAGGCAGCCAGCCGAGTTGTCATCCCGGCTTGTCCCGGACGCGCAGAGGTCCCCAGCCATAATCCCGTCTTGTCCCGGGATCCGGGTGTTCACATTGGTGGCTCCCGGCGCACGTTCGGATCGTGCCGAGACTCCGTATCATTCCGGGCTTGCTTCGGAATACCAGGCAACCGGCCGAGTCGTCATCCCGGGTTGCCCCGGGGTCCCAGGCAGCCAGCCGAGTCATCGTCCCCGGGCTTGTAGCGGACGCGCCGACTCCGGATCGTTATCCCGGGTTTGTGCCGGGATCATGGCGTTCACGTTGGTGGTTCTCGGCGCAGCTTGGGATCGTGTCGAGACCGCGAGTCGTCGTCCCTGGCTTGCCCGGGATCTCCGGCGTTCACGTTGGACGTCCAGGCGCACGTTGGGATCGTGTCGAGACTCCGAGCCGTCGTCCGGGGCTTGTCCCGAGAGCCCAGGCAGCCAGCCGACGGGATCGCTCAAGCGGACGATTGCAATTTGTGAGGAATAATGGAAACCGCTGCCGCTTGTGGATACGTGGTTGGCCGTTCGAAAAGTGTCAGAGCCTGTGTCTAGCGTGTGATGCATGGAGAACTCGTTCGAGCATCACGACGACCACGACCTGGTCGTCACGCTCGATCGCGTTCTCGACGCCCTGACCGACGACCGACTTCGGCTGGCTGGCCCGGCCGACAGGTTGAAACTGGCGCTGGCCGCGGTGCGGGTCGCCTCCAGGGTCAGCGTCTGGGCGCAAGAGTTGGTTGCCGGCATCGACTCCGACGAAGTAGCCGTCCAGGTGCACGGCACTTCGACCACCACCTGGCTCACCGACGCGGCCCGTTTCACCCCGCGTGAGGCGCGTCGGTTGATCCGTGCCGGGGAAGGCCTGGCCCGGTTCCCGCAGGTGAGTCAAGCGGCACGCGCCGGCGAGGTGTCAGCGGTCCAAGCCGAAGCAATCACCGGCGTTCTGGACGACCTGCCGGCCGACTTCGACACCGAACAACTGGCCCAAGGTGAAGCACTCATGGTCGAGTTCGCCCACACCCACAACAGTCGTGAGCTACGAATGCTGTCGCAGCATCTGGTGGAGGTGCTCAGCCCCGAGACAGCGGAGCAGTCCGAAGCCGACCGGTTGGAACGGGAACTGAAAGGCGCGACAGCCCGCCGGTGCCTGGCCTTCGTCGATGACGGGCACGGGTCGGTGCTGATCCGAGGCAGCCTGCCGGTGGCTGATGCCGAACCGTTCAGAAAACTGATCGACAGCTACGCCGCCCAAGTCAAACGCGGCCTCGAAGCCCTCGACCCGTTGCAGCCCACCATGACGGCGACGCAGCGCAGGGCTGACGCGCTGGTCCGGCTGGTGGATCGGCACCAGCAACAGTCCTTGGCTCCCTGCCTGGGCGGCGACCGGCCACGCGTGACGATGACCGTCTCCTGGGAGACGTTGCTCCGGCAGGCCCGTGAGACCGGGCAGCCCGGCGGCGCAGACGACACCGGAGCGGACTGCCGCGGCGACGAGGCCGCAGGCGCCGGTCACGCCACCGACGGGCACGCTGCTGCAGCCACCGGCGCCGCAGCACCCACCGAGGATGGCGCTGCATCCACCGATGGTGCTGCGGCTGGCGACGGGCATGCTGCTGCAGCCACCGGTGCTGCCGCATCCACCGAGGATGGCGCTGCGGCCACCGAGGCCGCCGCATCCACCGATGGTGCTGCGGCTGGCGACGGGCATGCTGCTGTAGCCACCGGTGCTGCCGCATCGGCCGATGGTGCTGCGGCCACCGACACGAACATCGACGGGCCTACCGGCTCGTCCGCCTCCACAGATGCTCGCCCGCGCAGCGACGGCGGCGGGGCAACCTGCTCGCGCCCGACAAGCGACACCGAGCAGACCAGCCACGCCAGCCCCGGCGCAGGCCGGACCGGCACCGGGCAGAGCACCGCACCCAGCGTGCTGCGCAGACTGTTGTGCGACGCCGACATCCTGCCCATCGTGCTGGGCGGGCCGTCCGAGATACTCGACGTCGGCCGGGAGCAACGCCTTGTCACCGCCGCCATCCGCGCCGCGTTGAATCAACGCGACCAGGGCTGTGTGTTCCCAGGTTGCGACACCCCACCGGACGCCTGCCACGCCCATCACATTCAGCCCTGGTGGAATGGCGGCACCACCTCACTGGGCAACCTCGTCCTGCTCTGTCCGCACCACCACGGCCTGATCGAACCCAGCCACGACCCGTCCGCCGACCGGTGGAGCCTGCACCTGCGCCCCGACGGGGTCAGTGAAATCCGGCCACCCCGTCGGGTCGACCCCAGGCAACACCCCCGCATTCACGCGCGATTCCTCACCCACCTCAGAACCTGATGGCACCCGCCCCCGGTGAAGGCCACCCAACCCGCTACGTCGAGTCACCAAACCAGGGAAGGCCGTGCCTTCAGCGCCGCCTCGCGTCGTAGGTACCGGCGAGGTAGCGCAGAAGCAAGGCCTGAGACTCGCGTTTGGCGAAGTACAAGTCGAACAGAGTGGCGGGCTTGGAAGAGCACAGCCGCACGTTCACGCCGAGTCCTGCACCGGGGACCGCAGCACGCTGATCGGGCCGCGACGATCCAGGGCGTCGACCACCACCTTGAGGAACTTCTCCCGGGGCGCCGCCTCGCCACCGTGCCGGGTCACCAGCTCTGCCACTCCTTCGGCTGCGAGGCCTGCGCGAACGCAATCACCTCATCCGAAACGCCGGCCTTGCGGTCGTGGCCGCTCGGCACCAGTGTGCTCCAACCGTGGTCGACCAGGTCCGTCTGGGTGTTCGCCTGCGAAGGCAGTTCTTTGGTGATGGTCATGGGGGTGGTTACTCCGGTCGGGTGAGGACGTCGAGAAATCCATGGTTCACGAACAGGACCTCGCGGCCGACCTTGAGGTCGGTGAAGGGGCCGCTGGAGACGAGGGCGTGCAGCCAGCCGGAGGCCGTCTGACGAGACACCTCGCAACGCTCCGCCACCATGTTGATCCGGCAATAGGGTTGCTCGGAGAGCACCTTGAGGAAGCGGGCGTCCCTTCCACCGGGCGAGGCCGTCCGGGCGCGTTCGGCGATCTCGTTCTGGCAGGTCCGGATGGATCCAATCTTGCGTTGGGTCGATTCGGCCGATGAGCGGACCGCCTCCAGCATGTAGACGATCCAGTCGGTCCACGCGCCCTCGGCCGTCACCGCCAGCAGTAGCCGGTAGTAGTCGTCCTTGGTCTCGATGATGGCTCGCGACAGATAGAGAATCGGCTCGCTCAACAACCCGGCCTCGATCAACATCAGTATGTTGAGCACGCGCCCGGTGCGGCCGTTGCCGTCATGAAATGGGTGGATCGCCTCAAACTGGTAGTGCGCCAAGGCCATGCGCACCAGCGGGTCGAGATCGTCATTGGAGTGGATGAACTTCTCCCACTCTGACAGCTTGTCGCGGATCAGATCGCGACTCTCGGGTGGGCTGTAGATCACCTGCCGAGTGGCGGGGTTGGCGATCCGCGTACCTGGGACGGCGCGCACGTCCACCTCGTGACCGTGCAGGGCAGAGCAAATCTGTGCGGCCGTGGCGGCCGTCAATGGACGCTCGCGGATCGCCCGCAGCCCCGCGAACAGGGCGTTTCGATAGCGCAGCGCCTCTTTGGTGGCCTGGTCGCCGCCGCCGGATTCTGCGTGCTTGAACAGTTCGTCAGCAGTGGTGGCGATGTTCTCGATCTCAGAGCTGGCCTGAGCCTCCAACAGCGGGACCGCGTGAACCAAGACGCCCGGGTTGGGCAGCAGGTTGCCGGCCTGCGCCAGGGACGCCACGGCAGCCCGAGCCTCGATTGCGGCCTTGAGGACGGGTTTCGGCTCTAGGTCGACGCCATGGGGCGGCAGCGCGGGCAAGTCGTTGTGAGGGACGCCGGCAGCCCAAGTCATATGTCACCGTTCCGGACACGTCTCGGCATCGCGTTAAGTATTGCTCGAAAACCTAACATATTGATGATTGACTTGGAAGCGCTCGGACGACCAGGTGGTGGCCGGTGGATCACGGATGATCCGCATGGATCAACTGTGATCCATGCAGGCGTCGTCCGATCTGTTAGGTCAGCGGACACGCTCTGATGAAATGCTAACCAAACCGACGAGGGCTAACGGGCTAACCGGGGCTAACCGGGGCTAACCGTGGGCTAACCGTGTTCGGCTCATACTGCGGCGGGGTGTGTGCGGCGGTCGTGGCGTCGGCCCGCCGGTGACGGCGGCGGCGATCAAGGACTGCTTGTGCAACGGCAGAATCACCGAGCCGTACTCGTGCTGCTTGAAGATGCCGCGGAGCTTGTCGGCGACCTTCCAGACGAAGGCGACCTTGTCGTGGAATCCTTGCCGTGACATGCATCCCATTCAACGCGCTCGGCCGTCGGTACGTCTGTGTGGCGGCGGCGCCCAGCCCTTTGATCGTAGCTTCTGGGGTGGGAGGTGGGGCCGCCGCTCCCACGCTCATCGCTGCGTCCGATCAGTCCGTAGTGGTGAACGGGTTGATCACGCGGAGGCCGTCGTAGTTCTCGTCGGCACTCAAATCCTCGGACAGGATCTCGGTGCACCTGAGGGTGCGGGCGGCTTCGATGATGGCCGCGTCCCAGTACGAGAGGCTGTGCCGTCCCCGCAGATTCAATGCTGCTCGCACGATTTCGACGGTCACCGGCTGCACGGTGAACCGCGTGAAGGCCTCCACCAGGTCGGTTGCCTGTTCGTGGCTCAATCGAGCGCTGCGGGTAGCCCGGGTCGCCTGCACGTAGAACTCCTGGAGCACCTGTGTCGACAGGCCGAGTTCGGCGCGCGAGAGAATCTCGACGGCTACACGCGCCTTCTCGGCTTCGGCCGGTTCAGTTGAGATCGCGTAGAGAAGGACGTTCGTGTCAACGAACTGCACGCTCGTGCACCGCCTCACGGTCAAGACGATCGCCCGCACTGAAGGTGCGAATGTCTGCTTTCACCCGATCCTGCAGCTCAGCCAGACGGCGGAACTCCGCGTCTGAGTCGGTCAGCGACTGTAGATACCTCGTGACCAGCGCGCTCACCGACGTACCACTCTGTGCTGCTCGGATGCGCGCCTGCAGATAGACCTCGTCGGGGACGGTAACAGTGATGTTCTTCACAGAAACACAGTAACGCAGTCACACGGTATTGGGGCACTGGAAGGCAACAGCAGGTCAATGCTGCATGTCGACAAATCGGCTGTAGTGCCCCTGGAAGACCGTTCCGATCGTCGCCGTCGGCCCGTTGCGGTGCTTCGCCACGATGAAGTCCGCCTCGCCGACCCGGTCGGAGTCCTTGTCGTAGGCGTCGGCGCGGTGCAGCAGAATGACCATGTCGGCGTCCTGCTCCAGCGAACCCGATTCACGCAGGTCGGACAGCATCGGCTTCTTGTCGGTGCGCTGCTCGGGGCCACGGTTGAGCTGCGAGAGCGCCACCACCGGCACCTCGAGCTCTTTGGCGAGCAGCTTCATCTGGCGGCTGAACTCGGACACCTCGAGCTGGCGCGACTCGACCTTCTTGCCCGAGGTCATCAGCTGCATGTAGTCGACGATCACCAGCTTGAGGTCGTGGCGCTGCTTGAGCCGGCGGGCCTTGGCCCGGATCTCCATCATGGTCAGGTTCGGTGAGTCGTCGATGAATAGGGGAGCGCTGCTGACCTCGCCGGTCTTGCGGGCGATGCGCTGCCAGTCGTCGTCGCCCATCTGGCCCTTGCGAATGTGGTTGAGCGGCACGCCGGCTTCGGCCGAGATCAGCCGCTGCACGATCTCGGACTTGCCCATTTCGAGCGAGAAGAAGCAACTGGTCAGCTTGTTCTTGATGGACGCCGCCCGGGCCAGGTCGAGCCCCAGCGTCGACTTACCCATGCCCGGACGGGCCGCGATGATGATCATCTGGCCGGCGTGCAGGCCGTTGGTGAGCTCGTCCAGATCGGCGAAGCCGGTGGGCACCCCCGCCATTACGCCGTGCTGGCTGAGCGACTCGATCTCGTCCAGTGTGCGCTCCATCAGCACACTCAGCGGCTCGTAGTCGTCGGAGGTTTTGCCCTCGGCCACCTCGTAGATGGCCTGCTGCGCCTGGTCGACGATGCTGGCCACCTCGCCGCCGCCGGCGTAGCCCATCTGGCTGATCTTGATCGAGGCCTCGACCAGTCGGCGCAGGATCGCCTTTTCTTTGACGATTTCGGCGTAGTAGCCGGCGTTCGAGGCGATGGAGACCATCTGCAGCAGGTCGTGCAGGTAGATGTGCCCGCCGACCTTGCCGAGCTCGCCGCGCTTGGCCAGCTCGTCGGCCACCGTGATGGCGTCGGCCGGCTCGCCGCGGCCGAACAGGTCGACGATGGCGTCATAGATCTGCTCGTGCTTGGGCAGATAGAAGTCGCGGCCCCGGACCACCTCGGCGACGTCGCCGATCGCGTCTTTGCTGAGCAGCATGGCACCGAGCACGGACTGCTCGGCCTGGACGTCCTGCGGCGGGGTGCGATCCGACGGGCCGAAGTCGCGGGGATCCTCTTCGTAGGGGGGGAGCGAAGCGATGGACATGGACCCTCCCCTCAGCACGACGATTCCTACACCGGCACGCTAGAGTCCGCCACCGACAGTTCTGACACTGCCCGCGCAAAAGCACCGCCGGCACGGCCGACGACCGGGTATTCGTAAGTCGATCTGGTGTTCGAAAGTTGACTATCTTCAGGTGCGGCGCAGGGCGTCCTGCGCTGCGTACCGCTCGACCATAGACCCAGCCGAACGCACCCGTCCAACAGGAGTTATCCACAGGTTTTGATTGTGGTTGTGGAACCTGTGGAGGCACGCCGTGTGCCCTGTGCACGACGCGCCGAGGTAGCGGTGGATGAGAAAAATCTGTGTCACCACACCCGCCATTCACTAGGGCTTTTAATCTGTTGTTCATACGAGTTTCATGCGGTGGGCGACACGCCGAAGCCGAATGGGACTGGCTTGACACCGCACGCAACCCGTGGTGTATGCGCTTTCATCGACGGGTTGTCCACATGTGTCCGCGCAACATCCGCAGCGCCCTACATACCCATAGGGGGTATACTGACAAGGGCGAACGCGATGCGTCGCACGAAGGGGAGGAACACATGTCACACGTGCACCACGAAACACCGGCGCAGGGAGCTGACAACACCCCCCACGCGGCCCTCTCGCACGGCTATCTCAGTAGCAAGGACGACTACCTCAAGCGGCTGCGCCGTATCGAGGGGCAGGTGGGCGGGCTGGCCAAGATGGTGTCCGATGAGCGGTACTGCATCGACATCCTGACCCAGATCTCGGCGGCCACGAAGGCGCTGGAGTCGGTCGCCCTTGGGTTGCTCGATGAGCACCTGCGGCACTGCGTCGTCCGTGCCGCCCGCGAGGGTGGCGATGAGGCCGAGACCAAGCTCGCCGAGGCGCACGACGCGATCGCACGCCTCGTCCGTTCCTGACAGCACAACCCAAGGAGAAACCATGCAGACCACCTACACCGTCGAAGGCATGACCTGCGGCCACTGCGTCGCGGCCGTCACCGAAGAGGTCAAGCTGATTCCGGGCGTCACCGACGCCGAGGTCGTCCTCGAGGGCGGCCGGCTGACCATCACCTCCGCCGACCCGGTCGACTTCGACCGAGTGGTCGAGGCCGTCGCCGAGGCCGGCGACTACACCGTCGCCTGAGCGAACCGCCGAAAGGTGCGCGCCAGTGGCCGCCCGCCCGGCGTGCCGCGCGGAAGTCGGCGCACTGGCGCGCACCTTTCGGACGATTTGGGAGAGAACAGTAAATGTCCACCGCAGGACACACCTCGATCGAACTCGACATCGACGGCATGACCTGTGCCAGCTGCGCCGCCCGGATCGAGAAGAAACTCAACAAGGTGGACGGCGTCACG
>DAOSUG010000024.1:0-10931 GCA_035378545.1 Micropruina sp.
GCCGAAGAAGTGCCCGACCGGGGCGTGATGCCGCAGTGCGACCACCGGTGAGTTGCGGTACAGCAGAGCGAGCCGCACCCGCGCGTCCAGGTCACGTCGCTGGGCGAGGGTGCCGCGCACCGCCCAGCGGCACGGCGTGGGGCAGGTCTCGGACACGTCCGGACGTTCGCCGGCCGCGATCGTTTCGTGGTTCATCGCGCACATGGCCAGCGCCGAGCCCTGACGGGAGTGGAACCGGTCGAGGTAGGCGGTGAACCCGGCCACGTCGCCGTCCGCGGCATGTAACGAGCGCTTGGCCGTGGCCCGCATCGCCGAGTCGTGCGGGCAGCTTCGGTCGTCGGTCCCCCATCGCTCCCCCACCCGCTCGGCCATCCGCAGCGGATCGCCGGCGTGGCCGAGCGTCGACTCCCAGGCGAGTTGGGGCAGATACTCCCCGATCAGATGCGCGGTCACGACCACCTGCAGCGGCTCGTGCCGCAGGGCGCGCAACTCGAGCACCTCGAGCATCAGCCGATACAGCGGGACCAGTGAGGCCAGGGCGCCGCGTTGCGGTGAACGCGGCTCCAGCGGAAAGCTGGCGTTGCCCAGTTCTTCGGCCCAATGCCGTCGCGTGAACTCGCGACTGATCGTCCAGTAGTCCTCGGCGTCGAGGTCGAGGACGCGCTTGGCGCAGACTGCCAGGCGCCAGGCTTGTTCGCGCGCCGGTGAACCATGGCCGGCCCGGCGCTCGGCATCGAGCATCGCGGCCAGCGCGTCATACCAGTGCCCCCGCAGCAGGGGCCCGGCATCAAGCGGCACGGGCGTCGCTGGCCACGAACAGATGGTCGGCGACCTGCGCCTCGAACCGGGCGTCGTCGCGCCCGTCGGCGCGCAGCAGCAACGAATGACCGTCCATGGTGGCGTGCAGCTGAGCGCCGGGCGACACCCCGGACGCATCGAACATGGCCAGC
Organism: Micropruina sp.; assembly: GCA_035378545.1. GTDB lineage: Bacteria > Actinomycetota > Actinomycetes > Propionibacteriales > Propionibacteriaceae > Micropruina. Next base: position 951 of record DAOSUG010000024.1, read on the forward strand.
AGTTGACGATCGGTCTGCAGGTACTCGCTCAGCCTTCGCACGGTCACCAGGGCCTGCGGATACTGCGCCAGCACCTCGGACAGCGGCATTGCGCCGTCGAGAAACGCCTCGGGGGCTGGCTTGGCACCGAGCTCGGCCAGCGCCGGGATGGGATTGCCGTACGGGGATTCGACCGGCTCGTGCAACAGATGCACCAGGCGCCGCTCCACGTCGGTCGAGATCACGTGCTCCCAGCGGCACGCCTCCTCGTGGGCGTGCACCCAATCGAGACCGATCACGTCGATCAGCAGCCGTTCGGCGAGCCGATGCCGTCGCATCACCCGGGTCGCGAGCTTGAGCCCGGCGGGACTCAACCGCAACTGACGGTCGGCGTCGACGGTGAGCAGGCCGTCACGTTCCATGCGCGCGACGGTTTGCGAGACGGTGGGACCGCTCTGCTTGAGCCGTTCGGCGATGCGGGCACGCAGGGGCGGCACACCCTCTTCACCCAACTCGTAGATGGTGCGAAGGTACATCTCGGTCGTATCAATGAGGTCGCTCACCGGGGCCCTCCTTCGGTCGTGCAGTCAGATTAGGCCATTGGTACCACCCCTGACGCCGCCGCGTCGAAACCACCATCGCCGTGGCGGTCGCCTCGAGGTCAAGGGCCTGTCGCAGATGACCCTGGCCGATTCGCGAGGACCAGCCCGGTGCGTCTGGACGACGAGTCGATAGCGGATCCCGTCCAAGGATGACAGCGGGCGGCGTGGGTACGCCGCCGCGCGGTCAGGGTGACGCGACACGTCATCTAGGCTTCGAGCATGCTGCAGCACCGCCTGTCGATTCCGCCGCAGCGACTGCCGCGCTGGCTGGACGGTTTCGCCCAGCGCCACGGCTCGCCCACCATCGCGGTCGAGCCCGGCCACCTGACCCTGAGCGCTCCCAACGGCGCCGAGGCCGAGGTCGAACTCATCTGGGGGCCGGTGGGCACCGGCGATCCGATCGGCGAGTTACTCGAGCAGATAGCGCGCCCTCGCCGGTTGGGGGCGCTGCTGATCCGCAAGAGTTCGCACGCCGTCGGCGTCTTCGACGGCGAGGCGCTCGTCGCGTCCACGATCGGACGCCACTATGTGCAGGGCCGCACCAAGGCCGGCGGCTGGTCGCAGCAACGCTATGCCCGGCGCCGCGAGAACCAGGCCGAGCGGGCCTACGCCAAGGCTGCCGATGCGGCGCGGACGGTGCTGCTGCCGGTGGTGGACGAACTCGACGGCGTGATTCTGGGCGGCGATGCGCGGGCCCTGCGCGAGGTGCTGGACGATGCCGGTCTGGCCCCCCTGGCCCGGCTCACGAAGCGATTGCCGAAAAGAACGTTGGCCGTGCCTGACCCGAACCTTCGGGTGCTGCGGTCGGCCCTGCCACAATTCGTGGCGGTGCCGATCAGCGTCAACGACGTGGCGCGGTTCGACTCAGCGCCTGCGCAGCACGATGATCAGGCCGGCCACTAGCGACAGCGCGGCAGCCCCGCCGATGGCGATCCACGTTCCGCTCTGATCGGGGGTCGGGTCGGTGCCGTCGTCCTCTGGTTGATCGTCGGGTTCGACATCGGTTTCGGACGCGCTGGCGGTCGGCTGCGGCGACGCCTTCGCGGTCGCTGAAGCGGTCGTGGCTTCGGGTCTCGGCAATGCCGCGCGCGAGGTGGTGGGCAGAGTGAACACCAGCATGATGACGAGTAGGGCACCGATCATGGCCCCCACCCGGCCCAGTTTTGCTGCTGCGGCCATCACGCTCCTTCCGGCGATGCGACGCACAGCCTAGCCCGACCCGCCATGACTGCCGCCGGGACGCGCCCATGAGGAGCGTCCGCGGCCCGGGCGAAGCGACCCGCGCGCCACTCGCCGCCGGGTCAACGAACGAAGAAGGCCCCGATCAGTGCGATCAACACCAGGGCGATCAGCACTCCCGAGACGATCAGGCGACGCGACCGAGGGTTCACCCGTCCAATCTATGTCTGTTGAGTGTGACCGGGCCCCCATCGCCCGCAAGCGCCCTGGTGCTGCCACGTCAGGGGATCCACGGCTCGCCCAGGAACCATGTCCCGGCTACCGCACACCCCGGACGGGCGATCCGAAGACCCCGTATCTGGGCCGGGATGAGGGGTGGTTGTCCTCACCCCCTCACCCTGGACGTTCCGCGAAGACCTGCCCGGTGCGGTTGATCGCAAGGCGGAAGACGAGTCGAAAGCGGGGCCCATCGCCGGCTGCCAACGCAGCGAGCAGGCGCACTGGGGGGCCGCAGCGCGGCCAGGGTCAGCAGGGGTTAGCACGCACGCCCTAGTGGCAGGTACGTTGTGCACATGGGCGAGTTGCGGCTCTACGCGATCGGTGTCGATGAGGTGCGCGACGTGTTCGGCGCTCCGCCGGCGCTCGAGCGACAGTTTCGCGAGATCGCCGCGGCCGCCTTTGTGCCGCAGACCACACCCAAGCAGCCGGGCATGCTGGGCAAGCTCGGCCCCCTGTTCCGGCGTGCGCCCGAGGCCGTCATCGTGCAGCCCGATACCCCGGTCGAGGCCGATGTCGCCGACTTGCTGGCCGCACGGTACATACGTCCTGAGCGCCAGCCCGCAGCGTGGCGACTACTGGAGGCGTACCTGAACGCCAAAGCCTGGAGCACGCACCGTATCGAGCTGGACGTGCAGCGCTTCAACGACCTGGAGTTCGACCTGGCCAGGGCCGGCATGCATCCCCAGTTCGGCTTGGGCAGGCTGGTCAACAACGAGTTGAGCCTGCCGTTGCAGACCTATCGCGGGCTCGCCACCGGGTGCACCAAGCACAGCCAGGCATTGCAGGCGGCATCCGCCTGGCGCAACGTGCTGAACCACCTCTCGCCCGAGAACCGCAGCATCGCCGAACCCTATGCCGCCTGGCTGGCGCAGTTTCACCACTACGCACACGCGGCCCCGCAACAGGGCCGCCCATTGCCCGATCTGGTCGTCGTGTACCGCGCCTGACGACCCGTCCAGGATCCGAAACCGCTGGTCGAGTCCATCGAAACCGCGAACGAGGGGCCCCGACGAGCTCGATCAACGGATCTGGACGAGCCTCTCCACCAGTGATCGCGCCGGTCAGAACAGTGATGGAGGCGTTCCGACGAGCTCAGCAAACGGATCAGGACGAGCCTGTCCACCAGTGATCGAGCCGGTCACGACCGCGAACGAGGGGTTCAACACGCCCAGCCAATGGATCTGGACGAGCCTGTCCGACTTCTCGACAAGCTCGACCAGCCGGGTGTCCGGTCAGCTGATCAGGCCCAGAATGGCACCCTGCGCGAAGTAGACCACGAACAGTGCGGCGACCAGGTAAATCAACCAGTGCACCGTACGAGCCTTGCCGAGCACCAGCTTGATCACCGCGTACGAAACGAAACCCGCGCCGATGCCGGCGGTGATCGAGTACGTGAACGGCATCAGTGCCATGGTGAAGAACGCCGGAATGCCCTGCTCGGGGTTCTCCCAGTCGACGTGCACCACCTGCGACATCATCAGGAAGCCGACGAACACCAGCGCCGGTGCGGCCGCTTCGGAAGGCACCATGTCGACCAGTGGTGCCAGAAAGATGCTGAGCAGGAACCCGGCGCCGGTGACCAGCGACGCGAGGCCCGTCCGAGCGCCCTCACCCACGCCGGCGGCCGACTCGATGTAGGCGGTGTTCGAGGACACCGAGCCCACGCCGCCGGCGATGGCCGCGATCGAGTCCACCAGCAGGATCTCCTGGGTGCGGGGCGGGTTGCCGTCGTCCTGCAGCAGGTTGCCCTCGGCGCCGACGGCGACGATCGTGCCCATGGTGTCGAAGAAGTCGCTCAGCAGCAGCGAGAAGATCAGCAGCAGCAGGCCCAGCACGACCGCGGGGCCGCCCGCGAAGGCCCCGAACAGGTCCACCCGTCCGAGGAGTACGAAGTTGGGCGTTTGAAACTCGCCGAGCGAGGGCACGTTCAGCATCCAGCCGGTCGGATTGTCGTCGGTCTTGCCACCGATGTTCAGCGCGGACTCGATGATCACTGCGAGCACCGTGCCGGTCAGAATGGCGATCAGAATCGCGCCCTTGACCTTGCGGACGAACAGGCCGACCAGCAGCAGCAACACGACGACGAACAAGAAGATCGGCCAGCCCCGCAGCGAGCCGAAGATGCCCAACTGCACGATCGGGCTACCGGTGCGCACAACGCCCGCGTCCACCAATCCGATGAACGCGATGAACAGGCCGATGCCAACCGAGATCGCCGAACGCAGCGTGCGAGGCACGGCGTTGAAGATGGCTTTGCGGAACCCGGTGAGCACCAGCACGGTGATCGCGATTCCCTCCCAGACCACCAGACCCATGGCCTGCGGCCAGGTCATCTGCGGCGCGATGGTGTACGCCACGACGGCGTTCAGGCCCAGTCCGGTCGCCAGGGCGATCGGAAACCGTGCGTAGGCACCCATCAGAATCGTGGTGAGGCCGGCGATCAGTGCCGTGGCGACGGCGACCGCCGCGATGGCGCCGCCCTTGTCGGCGTCGGTTGCGGTGGCGAACGGCACACCCGTGATCAGGTTGCCCGCCTTGTCTGGTGTGGTGCCGATGATCAACGGGTTGAGCACGATGATGTAGGCCATCGTGAAGAACGTGACCAGGCCACCACGCACCTCGTGCGCTATGGTCGAGCCCCGCTTGGTGATCTCGAAGTATGAGTCCATGCCGGACGGGGCCGGGGCGGCCTGGCGGGCCGCCTTCGGAGATGAGTTGACCATGGCGCACAGGCTATTCGCGCGGCAGGCTCACCTTCGGCGTGTCTCGCCACCCGGTGGCGTCACATGAGACGCCCCCAACGGGTGGTCGCCCGGCGGACGACCCGGCCGATGCTCTGCGTCTCGGGGAGCCGGACGACGCCAGTGAGGGGTGCAACCCCAGCCGGTGCCGGGGTACGGTACGCGTCCGGCCTAGAGTGAGGTCCGTGAGCCACGATGAAGCCGAACACCCCCTGCCGACCCTGCAGGCACCGGTCAAGGCCCTGGATCCGCACGGCCTGCAGATCGTCGGTCTCGGCACCGTGGTGTTCGCGCTCGGCACGCTGCTCTGCTGGTGGCAACTGCCGTCGCTGCAGAGCATCGGCAAGGGCTGGTGGTTGTCGACGGCACTGGTCGGCACCGGTATCGGCATGCTCGCGCTGATCGTGCTACTGATCCGCCGCTGGCGACGCCTGCGGAACGGTCCCGCCGTCCGCCGCGGGACGGCCTGAACCGACGCCCGCCCGAGTCTGTGCGCAGATGCCCGACCGACGAAAGGTCGGACTGACCGCCACGCCGTTCGCCGCGGGACGGCTTGGACCGACGTCCGCCCAAGCCGGGCGCAGATGGTCGACCGACGAAGGTCGGACTTACCGCTCGTCCCTCGGACGCCAGTGCACCTCGGTGGGTCCGACGTAGACCTGGCGCGGCCGATAGATGCGCGACTTGGGCTCGTCGTTGATCTCTTTCCAGTTGGCGATCCAGCCAGGCATACGGCCGATCGCGAACATCACCGTGAACATCTCCAGCGGAATGCCGATGGCCCGCAGCAGGATGCCCGAGTAGAAATCGATGTTCGGGTACAACTTGCGGTCGATGAAGTAGTCGTCGGACAGCGCCGCCGCTTCGAGCTCGCGGGCGATGTCGAGCAACGGGTCGGTCTTGTCGAGCTGGGCCAGCACCTCGTCCACCGACTTCTTCAGGATCTTGCTGCGTGGGTCGAAGTTCCTGTAAACGCGGTGCCCGAAACCCATCAATTTCACGCCGTCGTCCTTGTTCTTCACCTTGCGGACGAACTCTGCCACCGGCATGCCGGAGTCGTGGATCTGTTGCAGCATCTGCACCGCTGCCACGTTCGCGCCGCCGTGCAGTGGCCCCCACAAGGCGCAGACGCCGGCCGCACAACTCGCGAACAGGTTCGCCTTGGACGAACCCACCATGCGCACGGTCGATGTGGAGCAGTTCTGTTCGTGATCGGCGTGCAGCATCAGGAAAAGGTTGAGCGCGGCCGACACCTCGGGAGTCGGCTCGAACTGGCGGTAGGGCACCGAGAACATCATGTGCAGGAAGTTCTCGGCGTACTTGAGGTCGTAGCGCGGGTACACCAGCGGCTCACCGATGGACGCCTTGTACGACGCGGCCGCGATGGTGCGCACCTTCGACATGAGCACAGCGGCGGCACGTTCCATGTCGTCGTCGTTCTCGATCTGGGTCACGCCGGCGTCATGCGCGCTGAGGGTGTTGATCATCGCCGACAGAATCGCCATCGGCGGCGCGGACTGCGGAAAAGCATTGAAGTGCTTGCGCATGACCTCATCGATCATGGCCGAATCCGACAGCAGTGCCGAGAATCGGTCGCGCTGCTGCACCGTGGGCAGCGTGCCGAAGATCACCAGCCACGCGGTCTCGACGAACGATGAACGGCCGGCCAGATCTTCGATCGGAATGCCTCGGTAGCGCAGAATGCCGGCGTCGCCGTCGATATAGGTGACCGCCGAGCGACAGGAACCGGTGTTGCCGTACCCGTCGTCGAGGGTGATGAAACCGGTGGTGTCGCGCAGCTTGGAGATGTCGATCGCCCGTTCACCCTCGCTGCCGACGAACGTGGGCAACTCGTACACGGTGCCGTCGAGTTCAAGCCGGGCCACTTCAGACATCTGGTTTCTCCTCGTCGTCGAGTTGGTGCCGCTGGGACACGATAACGGGTGGGCCGCCCGGCGCGTCGAGTGGGTGAAGGTGCCGACATTGTGGCCGCCGGGGTGTGCTCGTCAACGGTGGTCGATGTGGAGGCCTGAAAACCCTGCACCAGTGACGGGGCGCCCGCCTCGCCGACCGACGACCCTTCGCACTGGTGCAGGGTTTTCAGGCCGACTCACGAGGCACTGCAGCCGGGACACGATGGCCTGGCTGCGGGTCTGATTGTGAGCGCGTGTGCTGGGTGCACCGCAGCCCGCGCCGGTGACAAGACGATGCGCGGCGTACTCGTCATCTCGGGCGCGGCGGCTTCGTCATCCCGGGCGCGGCGCACGCGTCATCCCGGGCGCGGCTGTTTCGTCATCCCGGGCGCGTCGCACGCGTCATCCCGGGCTTGCCCCGGGATCTGAACGCACGCGTCATCTCGGGCGCGGCGGTTTCGTCATCCCGGGCGCGGCGCACGCGTCATCCCGGGCTTGCCCCGGGATCTCAACGCACGCGTCATCTCGGGCGCGGCGGTTTCGTCATCCCGGGCGCGGCGCACGCGTCATCCCGGGCTTGCCCCGGGATCTCAACGCACGCAGAGATCCCGGCCTGCGCCGGCATCACAGTTCGCCCACATCTTCACCGGCTGCGGCTTCTCCAAGATCCCGGCATGCGCCGCGATGCCGAGAATCACCACGTCGAGGGAACGCTGATCTGTGCTCGATCCGTTGATTGAACGTCGAAACCCCTGGCCGCACGGGTCTCGACCAGCGCGACCAGCAATCGATCAGCGCTTCTCTAGAACAGGCCGAGGTCGACCGAGACCGTGTCCCAGATGGGCGTGGCCGCCTGCTCGCCGCGGGAGGGCTCGGTCACGTCCGAATGCGCCCCACAGCCGTGATCGCGGCTGACCACGTGACCATCGCTCGGCGTGTACTCGTTGGTGCAGACGCCGCAGACGCGGCCCATCGATCCCGACAGGGTGACGAAGTAGGCGCAGGTCTCGCACAGCGCAGGCGCCTGGGCGGTCATCGGATTGTCGGGACCGCCCGGTCCCGCGATCCAGCGCTCGACGGCTTCATCGCGTCCGAACGGCGAGAGCACCCGCTCGCGACCGAGGCCCAGTTCGGCGACCACCGCGCGGGTGGCCGCCCACTCGGCCGGCTCGGTGTTGGGCGGCACCTCGGTGACCACGAAGCCCGGCTCGACCCGCGGATCGTTGTCGGGGGTGGGCATCAGCACGCCGGGCGACAGGTCACCGGGACCGATGCGTTCGGCCCACGGCACCCAGCGCGGCGCCAGCAGCGACTGCGGCCCAGGCATCAGCGTGACCTCACTGACCGTGACCACCCGCGCCCTGGACGCCCGCGCCACCGTCACCTGCCACGACCAGCCCGGATACCCCGGGTGGGGGCAGTCGAACAGGTGCGTCGCCACCCGGACGTCATCGACCACCACACCCTGGTGCTCGCCGACCCCCAGTACCCCGGCGCGTGCCACTGCCGCGGCGTGCGCGAGTTCGACCGCCTCGGCACAGGCGCGATCGACCGCTTCGGCCACCGCCATCGTCAGAGCTCCAGTTCGTCGGCGACGGCGCGCAGCACGGCTGCCACCTTGCCGGACACCTTCGGGTCGGGGTAGCGCCCCCGGCGGTAGCCGTTGCCGAGGCCGTCCAGCATCTTGATCAGGTCTTCGACGATGACAGCCATCGCGTCCGGCGACTTGCGGGACGCCTTCGACAACGACGGCGGCGCCTCCAGCAGATGGATGCTGAGCGCCTGCTCGCCGCGCTTGCCGTCGATCACACCGAACTCGACCTTCTGGCCGCGCTTGAGGCTGGTCACGCCGTCGGGCAATGCCGAGGCGCGGACGAACACGTCGTCGCCGCCGTCGTCCTTGGAGAGGAAGCCGAAGCCCTTCTCCGCGTCGTAGTACCGCACCTTGCCAGTAGGCATGACCTTCTCCTGTTCGACCAACTCGCGGACACGCCTGCAGACGGCGTCGTAGGACCGCACAAGCCAGCGTATCGAAGCAATCGCGCCGGGGCATCCGAAGCGGGTTCCGCTCGGGGGCCCGTGACTACTATGACGTCATGGCGAACTGGACGGACGGGCCCGAGTACGCGCCCCTGCAACGTCCGGCCGCTTTCGAGACACCGGCGGCGCGTCCGCTGGAGGTGCCCCCCGTGGTGCCCAATCTGGCCGACGGAGCGCCGCCGGCGCAGCCCGAGTGGCAGCCACCGCCGACAGCCGCAGTGCCATTGGACGCCCTGGTGCCCGCCTCGAACCTGCCCGCACGCGACCCACGGGCCGCCTTCACCACGGTCAGTTCGTTGGCCACGACCAACTCGGCCTGGCAGTCGGCCCACTCCACCACCGGCACCCTCACCCAGCCCGCCTGGACGCCCACGCAGCCGCTCGGCACGTCGGCTCCGCCGCCTACTCCCGCCCAAGGGCCTGCCGTCGCACCGGTGGCGGGCGCGTGGCCGGCACCGTCCGGGGCGCCCGTCGTCGCGGCCACACCTCCGCGCGGTCTCAGCTTTCCGCCGCCGGCACAGGCTCCCTCGACGTTTCCGCAACCGGGCACGCCCGATTGGTTCGCCCCCCCGACGCAGGGGCAATGGCGGCCACCAGATCAAAGCGTCACGGTGGCCCAGATGTGGCAGGCCGCCACACCGGGGGTGATGATTCCGCTCATCATCGGCGCGTTCATCACGCCGATGTCGCTGGTGATGCTGGGGGCCGCCGCGTTGCTGTCGTCGAGGGTGCGCGTTCGGCTCGCGCAGGTGCGGCGACTGTTCGGCTATGCGTTCGGGTTGCTGGCCGTGATCGGGGTGCTGAGCCTGTTCAACTCCGACTTCGACCTTGATTCCGCATGGTCGGTGCTCTCGGGCTGGGCCCAGGTGCTGTGCTGGGTCGTCTCGATCGTGGTGCTCCTGCAGGTCGGTGCAGGCATCCGGGCCAACGAACCCCCGAGCCGGCCCTAGTGTCGTGACCCCAGCGGTCTCCCCCAGCGAGAAGAGTCAACCGTGAGCGATTCTCCCGGCCTCGGCCGGCCCAGCCCCGGCCAGCCCGATTTCGACGGTCCGCCGGTTGACGGCACGCAGCCGGGGTCGAACCTGAGCGGCTGGACCCACGTCGCCGGCCCACGCGACGATCATCCGGCAACGGGCGAGGCACAGTACGGACAGTCGTGGCACGGCCAGTCGTGGGACGGGCAATCCGGGCAGGGCCAGTCGTGGGACGGGCAATCCGGGCAGGGCCAGTCGTGGGACGGGCAATCCG
>DAOSUG010000025.1:0-10865 GCA_035378545.1 Micropruina sp.
TGCCGATCGTCGAACTGTCAGCCTGATCGGCGACTGTCCCGGGGTTCGCGATCGCCTTGTCGACCGCCCTCTCTGCTCGGCGTCCGCCGGACGGCGCGTACACACTGATCGCAGTCCGGCAGCCGGGGCGCCCGGGCTGCGGGATCCCGTCCGGGCCTCGTTCCGCAGAGCTCGCTCGGCGTCCCAGGGCCGGCGGAGCCGCGGCACCAGTAGGGTGGCCCGAATCGAAACTCGATCGAGGGGTGGGTGGGCGTGAGCGGCTTCTTCGCATTGCTGGACGACATCGTCGCGATGGCCAAGCTCGCGGCCGCCTCACTGGACGATGTCGGCGCCGCCGCCGGACGTGCCAGCGCCAAGGCGGCCGGCGTGGTGATCGACGACACAGCCGTGACGCCGCGTTACGTGCACGGGTTCAGCCCTGATCGCGAAATACCTGTGGTCAAGCGGATCGCCGTTGGGTCGCTGCGCAACAAGCTGCTGTTCATTCTGCCCGCGGCGCTGCTGCTGAGTCAGTTTCTGCCCTGGCTGTTGACCCCGATCCTGATGGTCGGCGGTACCTACCTGTGCTACGAGGGCGCGGAAAAGGTCTGGGAGCGGTTCGGCGGTCACGCGCATGCTCACACACCGACCCCCGTTGTCGGCGGCCCGGACGAGAAGGCGATGGTCAGCGGAGCGATCCGCACCGACTTCATTTTGTCGGCCGAGATCATGGTGATCGCGCTCAACGAGGTCGCCTCCGAGCCTCTGCTCAGCCGCACGGTCACGTTGATCGTGGTGGCGGTGGCCATGACGCTGCTCGTGTACGGCGTGGTGGCGGTGATCGTCAAGATGGACGATGTCGGCCTGCATCTGGCCACCGAACGGTCCGGCTGGCTGGCCGCATTCGGACGGGGCCTGGTGGCGGCGATGCCGAAGGTGCTGGCGACACTGTCGAACGTGGGCATCGTGGCCATGCTGTGGGTGGGCGGCCACATTCTGCTGGTCGGCGTCGACGAACTGGGCTGGCATCCGCTCTACGACCTGGTGCATCACGCCGAAGAGTCGATCACGCACGCTGTACCGGGGTTCGCCGGCGAGACACTCGCCTGGCTGGTGAACACCGGCGTCTCGGCGGTGATCGGCTTGGTGGTCGGCGCGGTGGTGGTGGCCGTGCTCACGCTGATCCGCCGGTTCAGCACTGACGCGAACGCACCCGCCGCCCACGCCGTGGCACACGAGGCTGCGGACGAGGGGGCATCCGAGAGTCGGGCCGCGCACGATTCGGCTGATTCCGCGGCGACCGGATCGGCAGCCGAGATCGAGTCGGCCGGTACCGGGACCACGACGAGGAAGCCCGAATCGAGCGGTACCGGTGCCGCTGATCCCGAATAGAGCGGTGCCGGCGCAGCCGAACCGGGGCTGCTTGGTGCCGGGGCGTCGGAACCTGGGTCGGACGACGCTGAGGTGACGAGCCCCGGGTCGTCCGGGGCCGGGGGACTGGAGCCTAAGTCGGACGGCGAGGTGACGAAACCCGGGTCGTCCGGGGCCGGGGGAGTGGAGCCTGGGTTGGACGACGCCGAGCTGACGAAACCCGGGTCGGCCGGGGCGTCAGGGTAGACCCCGCAACCCCGTCGTTACGGCCGAGCCCTGACTTCTGTCGGTGATCCCGCGTAGCGTGACATCGTGAATGAGAACCAGAGCGGTGCCAGCGTGCGAAAGCCCAGCGCCGTCGACGTGCTGATCGAATCGTTCGGCCGCATTCCCGGCCTGCTGCACGATGTGGTCGATGACCTCGACCCTGATCTGCTCACCGTGCAGCCCCGGCTGACCGGCGGGCACGCCGGCAACTCGATCGGTTGGATCGTCTGGCACGTCGGCCGCATGGAAGATGCGCAGGTCGCCGGCATCGCCGGCTCGGCCGAGGTTCACGACAGCGGTGGTTGGCAGCAACGCCTCGGCACGCCCTACGCGGCCCGAACGCATGGTTACGGCATGAGCGCCGCCGATGTCGCCCGCTTCTCGGTCAGTTCTGCCTCTGCCTTGACCGACTACTACGAGGCGGTGCACACCCGCACTGTCGAGGTGCTGACATCGTTGGATGATCAGCAACTCGCGGCCGTCGTCGACGAGCGCTGGACCCCGCCCGTGACCGCGCTCGTCCGGCTGGTCAGTATCGTCGACGACGCCGCTCAGCACGCCGGGCAGGCGGCCTACGTCAAGGGCCTGTTGGGCGGTTGACCCGCTGAGCCCCGATCGGTGGGTTCGGACTCACTACGGGTGGGGTCGGACTCACTACGGGTGGGTTTCGGCACCGACTGCTGTAGCAAAACCCACCCGTTCGAGCACGGCTCACCGAAGCCGGCTCATCGACCGTGGCCGTCGGCCTTCTTGCGACGAGTCCGGGCCGGGCGATGACGGCCTTCGGTGTGGATCCGGCGATAGAAACCGCTGGTCTACTCGTCCTCCTGCCTGCGCCCAGGAGCTGACGGCCGGCGTCAAGCGCCACCAGCCGCCGCCCGGCATTCGGCTCAGCTCGCAGCCACCTCGGGCTCGTCCGCGTCGATGCTGCTGCGCGCGAGCGCGTGCCCAAGGCCGCGGGCGCCCGCCAGCGCAATGATGGCGGCCAGGGCGGCGAAGCCGGCCACGGTGACGAAGCCGCCGTGGTAGCCGGCCACATCGATCACCTGACCCGACAGGCTGGAGCCGATCGCCACGCCGATGCCGATGCCGGTCCCCATCCACGCCAGCCCTTCGGTGAGGCGTTCACGGGCGACCAGTCGTCCGATCAATGAGTTGCCGTTGATCAGCGTGGGAGCGACCGTGAGGCCCACCACCAGGCCGACCAGGCAGAGCATCAGCACCGAGTCGGCAAGCAGCAGGGTCAGGCAGGCCGCGCACATGGCCGACACTCCCCACAGAAAGCGCGCAACCAACGGCGAGCCCCAGGAACGCGAGCCGTAGTAGAAGCCGGCCAGGCCGGACGCCAGCGAGAACAGCGCCAGCACCACGCCGGACGACGCGCGCATGTCCCACTCGCTCGCGGCCGCCACCACCGAGACGTCGATCGCTCCGAACACGCAGCCGATCAGCATGTTCACCGCCACCACGGCAGCGACGCCCGGCATCAGCAGCACCAGCCGGCTGCGCAACGGGGGTCGTCCGGCGCCCTGGTAGGTGCGGGGCAGTACCGGCGGCTCGGTGCTGTGCTGGGAGTACAACAGGTGCGCGCCGACCAGGGCGAGCACCACGGGAGCGATCAGTCCCGCCGCCGGATGGACGCCCGTCGAGAGCGCCGTCGCGAGAACGGGTCCGATCACGAAGGTCAGCTCATCCAGGGTGGATTCGAGGGCGTATGCGGTGTGCAGGCGGTCGGGATCGTCCGTGGCGTGGTTCCAGCGGGCCCGGACGAGTGCGCCGGGCGCGCCGCCGGTGGCGCCCGAGACGATGGCCGGTGGGAAGAGCGTCCAAGCCGGCAGTTGCAGCATCGCGAAGACCACCAGCAGCGCAAGTGCCGAGGCCGACACGATCACCGCGGGGTACATCACCCGGCGTTGCCCGTAGCGATCGACGAGGTTCGACAGCGTGGCCGTACCCAGGGCCCAGGCCACCGCATTGGACGCGGCCAGCGCTCCGGCCAGGCCGTAGCTGCCATAGAGCGAGGAGACCATCAGCACCATGCCGAGGCCCATCATGGCTCCGCCGGAGCGAGCCAGCAGCCCTGCCGCGCTGAACTGCCAGGCGCCGGGGAGGGTCAGGATCTCCCGGTAGGCACGCACCTCTCTATTCTGGCACAAGCGTGCGGAAACGGGCCAATCAACCGGCGGCGAGAAAGTCGTACAGCAAGCTGTTGAACTCGGCGGGCGCGTCCAGGGGTGCACAGGCCCCCGCGCGCCCGATCAGCTCGAAACGGGCGCCTGCGATGGCGCCGGCCAGGTCGCGACCGGCCGTCACCCCGGGCGGGTTGCCCGAGCCGGCCACCACCAGGGCAGGGGCCTCGACCTGCGGCAACCAGCGCCGCAGGTCGAGGCCCGCTGCGGTCTTCATCAGCGTGAGCATGCGGGCCCGATCCAGGCCCGCCTCGGCCAGCGCGGCGCGGGGCATGGCACGCACCGCCATGCGTTGTAGCCCGCCGGCCATTCGTCCGACCCGGGGCAGGGGGTCGGCGAGCACCAGATGCGACACCGCCTGCGGGGACCGTCCGGCCGCCGCCACCGCCACCGCCGAGCCGAGACCGGTGCCGACCAGGGCCGCCTGGTCGACCCCGAACCGGTTCAGCTGGCCGAGGACCGAGTCGGCTGCGCGGGTCAGGTCGAAGTCGACCACGGGGCCCGGACGCAGCCCGTCCAGCCAGGGCGCGACGGCCTTGGTGCCGGTCGGCAGTGCGGTCACCTGCTCCTGCCACATCTGGGGGGTGTGGCCGAGGCCGTGCAGAAAGATCACCAGAGCGACGGGCATGCGCCCATCGAACCATGCTCGGCCCGCCCACCGCTGCTGTGGACCCGAGGGCAGCGGCCGCGTTTCGACGTTGCGCCGGTTGGTGCGCCGGGTTGCCGCGCAGTGGGGGTGCACCCCGGCCGCCCGCAACCGATGCGTCCACCTGCGCGCGCAGCACCGTCACGATCGCGGCGGGCCCGGCGGCCGACATAATGGACGGCATGGGACTGCCTGCGAAGCTGCTCGCACAGGGCGAGACCGAACTGCTGCATCTGCGCTCGCACGGCAAGGTGATGATCAAGCCGACCAGCTGGCTGCTACTGATCGCCGCGCTGGCCGGGGCGCTCTTCGCCGTATTGCCGGCGTCGTGGCGTCCGTGGTCCGGGTGGTTCGCGGTCGTGGCGGCGCTGGGGTTTGCGATACCGGTCTACGTGGTGCCGCTGCTGCGCTGGCGCACGACTACCAGCACGCTCACCAACCACCGGCTGATCACCCGCACCGGCATCATCAACAAGTTCGGCCACGACGTGCCCGTCGCCCGCATCACCAACGTCGCCTATGAGCGCAGCCTGACCGATCGGCTGTTCGGCTGCGGCTCGCTGGTGTTCACCACCTCCGCCGAGGCGCCGGTGGTGCTGCACGACATTCCCAGGGTCGAAGAGGTGGGCGTCGCCATCTCGAATCTGCTGTTCGGAGCGCGAGTATGACCACGGCCCCCGCCGCACGGCCGGCGCTGCGCACCCAACTCGTCCGCTTCATCATCACCGGCGTGCTGTCCGCGATCGTCGACTACGGGCTGCTGGTGCTGCTGATGGCAGTCGGCCTGGGCTATGTGCCGGCCAAGGTTCTGTCATTCATCGCAGGCACCACCACCGCCTACCTGATCAACCGCCGCTGGACCTTCGTCTCGGACGGATCCCGCCGCAAGTTCGCCGCCGTGATGGGCCTCTACGCGCTGACTTTCGTGTTGCAGGTCGGCATCTTCACCGTGCTCTACCCCTGGTTGATCAGTGTCGGTGCGGACGCCGAGTTCATGCCGAAGATGAACTGGGCGCAGTTGATCGGCTTCGTGGTGGCCCAGGGCACGGCCACGGCGGTCAACTTCGTCGTGCAGCGCATGGTGATCTTCAAGCCCTGACCAAGCACCGAGCGCCCCCTCAACTATCTCTGGCCTGCGAAGCTTCGCAGGCCAGAGATAGTTGAGGGGGCGCTCAGCGGTGGGCCGGGGGCTCAGGAGCTGAGCAGGCTCATCTGCTGCGGTTCGCGAATCACCGCCGGCCCGGGCACGTCGTTGGGCAGCACCCGGTACACCACCTGGCCCTCGCGTTCGGCCAGAAAGTGAGCCGGTACGCCGTCCACGTAATGCACCCCGGCGCCGTCGTCGGCCGCGTAGCCGTCCGGCAGGGCGCCGGAGGCGACGGCGGAGGTGAAGACCGGGTCGCGCTCGGGTTCGCCGTCCAGATGGGGGCAGAAACTACCGCGCACCAGCCCGAGACCGCCGCGCCAGGGCCGCAGATCGCCGAAGCTGTCGGTGACGCACCCCTGGAACCAACAGGCCGCGCCCGCTGAGATGCCGGCCAGCACGAGCGCGCCGTCGGTGTAGCGCTGGCGCACCACTTCGGTCACGCCATGGGCCTCCCACAAGGCCATCAGGTTGACCGTGCTACCCCCGCCGACGAACAAGAGGTCGGCTTCACCCAGCCGATCCACGGCCTGTCCGGCGCCCGACCACAGCGTGAGCACCGAGGTTCGCACGCCGAGCGCCCCATAGGCGGTGAGAAAGCGGTGAATGTAGGCGGGGTCGTCGCCCGACGCCGTCGGGGCGAAGCAGACCTGCGGGTGATCCTTGCCGGTGAGGCGGACGAGATAGCGATCGAGCGCCGTCGGTTCACCGAACTGCGACATCGAGAACCCGCCACCGCCCATGGCCACAATGTGCCGTGTCATGGCCGTCATCCTAGTGTCGGGTCGCTCTGGTGGGGGGCCGTTCGGCGTTGTCGAGGGTCGTGCACCGCAAGGCCGTCCAGACAGCGGGACGGGTCTTTCGACCGAACCCGCCCCCGCCAGGTGCCCCAACCCACCCACCGAGCGCCCCCCCAACTATCTCTGGCCCGCGAAGCTTCGCGGGCCAGAGATAGTTGAGGGGGCGCTCGGTGAGCGATCGCTCAGGCGCCGAGCAGGCTAGGGTTTCGCGGGTGACCGTGCGAACCATCGGCATCATCGGCGGCGGCCAGTTGGCGCGCATGATGCATGCCGCCAGTATTCCGCTGGGGGTGCGCATCGCCCTGCTCGCCGAGGGCCCCGACGTCTCGGCCGCCCAGGTGGTGGCCGATGTCAGCGTGGGCGACTACACCGATCCCGACACCGTCTACGGCTTCGCCGAACGCTGCGACGTGCTCACGTTCGACCACGAGCACGTGCCGCCCGCGATCCTGAGGGGGCTGATCGCGCGCGGCAAGGGCGTCCACCCCGGCCCGGACGCCCTGCTGCACGCCCAGGACAAGGTGGTGATGCGTGAGCGGCTCACCGCGCTGGGTGTGCCGTGCCCCGAGTTCGCAGTGGTGGACGATGCCCGCGAACTGATCGCGTGCGGCGAGCGGCTCGGCTGGCCGGTGATCGCCAAGACCTCCCGCGGTGGGTACGACGGCAAGGGCGTGTGGAAGATCGACGACCCGCAGCAGGCAGGCGAGCCGTTCGCCGCGCTGCGGCCCGGGGTGCGGATCCTGGCCGAGGAGTTCATCGACTTCGACCGCGAGCTGAGCGTGCTGGTGGCGCGGCGTCCGAGCGGTGAGGAACGGGTCTACCCGGTCACCGAGACCGTGCAGACCGACGGCATCTGCACCCACACCCTCACCCCGGCCCCCGGTTTGAGCGAGCGGCAGCGGGCCGACCTCGAAGGCCTCGCACTGCGGATCGCCGCCGAACTCGACGTCACGGGCATACTCGCGGTCGAACTCATGCAACGCCCGGACGGCAGCGTGGTGGTCAACGAGTTGGCGATGCGTCCGCACAACACCGGCCACTGGAGCATCGACGGCGCCCAGACCTCGCAGTTCGAGAACCACCTTCGTGCCGTTGCCGACCTCCCCCTGGGCCCCACCGCTCCGCGGCAGCCCCACGCGGCAATGGTCAACGTGCTCGGCGGTGCCCGCGACGACCTGCCGGCCGCCGCCGCCGAGGTGCTGGCCACCGACCCGGGCGCGCGCATCCAGTTGTACGGCAAGAGCGTGGTGCCCGGACGCAAGGTCGGCCACGTCACGGTGGTCGGCGACGATCTGTCCGAGGTACGGCGGCGTGCGCAGGCGGCCGCCGATCAACTGATGGGAGTGCAGCAATGAGCGGGGAACCCCTGGTCGGAATCGTGATGGGCTCCGACTCGGACTGGCCGGTGATGCAGGCCGCCGCCCAGGCCTGCGACGAGTTCGGCGTGCCCTATGAGGCGGACGTGGTCTCGGCCCACCGCATGCCGGAAGACATGGTCGCCTGGGGACGGGCCGCGCACACCCGCGGGCTCAAGGTGGTGATCGCCGGCGCCGGGGGAGCCGCGCACCTGCCGGGCATGCTGGCCGCACTCACCCCGCTGCCGGTGATCGGAGTGCCGGTGCCGTTGAAATACCTCGACGGCATGGATTCGCTGCTGTCGATCGTGCAGATGCCGGCCGGTGTACCGGTGGCGACCGTTGCGGTCGGAAACGCCCGCAACGCTGGACTGCTGGCCGTGCGCATCCTCTCGGTGGCGGACGAGGTGCTGCAGCAACGCATGCTGGACTTTCAGGCCGAGCTGCGGGCGGCAGCGCAGGCCAAGGGCGCGGCCGTCCGGGGGCGTTGACCCGGAGCGGGGTCGGCAAGAACTCGGTGGGTCCGGAAGCGCCGCGGGCGGATACCCGAAAAACACTCATCCCTCGCTGGTTGAGCTGGTCGGGACTCCATCGCTGGTTGAGCTGGTCGGGACCCTACGACCAGGGGACTCGGCCAGGTTCAGCCAACGGGTCGCGCCCTTGATCAGCACGTGCCCGACCCGCCGAGGTTAGCCCCGCCGCGGCATCGTCCCGCCGTGTTGTCAGACACCTGCCTCACCCCCGGCGAGCCGACCGAATGGGCTTGGGGACAGGCGGCAGACTGGTTCGGTGACCGCCGCCACCTCCCTGCCCGACGCCCAGAGCCGCAGCCAGGGCATCGCCCTGCGCCGCGACCTGACCATGCTCGGCATGACGCTGGTCGTGCCCGGATCGGCCCAGTTGGTCGCCGGTAACGAGCGGCTCGGACGTCTCGCCGTTCGGATCTGGCTGACCCTGATCGCGCTGGCCGTGGTTTTCGTGCTGCTGCTGGTGGTGCCCTTCACCCGGGCCTTCGCCCTCGGCCTCTACGCCAACCCGATCAGCCTCGAAGTGCTGCGCTGGGCCAGCCTGGTGCTGGGTCTGGGCTGGGCCGCGCTGTTCGTGAACGCCTGGCGCATCGCCAACCCGTCCGCCCTGTCACCGGCCGGCAAGGTGATCGTGCCCGCGGTCGCCTTCGTGCTCGCCCTCGCCGTGGTTTGGGGTTCGTGGACGCTCTCGAACGCCTTCGAGGCACAGAGCCGGCTGGTCGGCAACGTGTTCGGCGGCGGAGGCAAGGCCGAAACCAGCTCCGGTCGCTACAACGTGCTGCTGCTCGGCGGCGACGCCGGCGCCGGACGGGAGGGGCTGCGTCCCGACACCATGATCGTGGCCAGCATCGACGCCTCCACCGGACGCACCGTGCTGTTCAGCCTGCCCCGCAACCTGCAGTGGGCGCCGTTCCCGGAGTCATCGCCGCTGCACAAGCTGTACCCGAACGGCTACTGGTGCAAAGACCAGTCATGCCTGCTCAACGCGGTGTACACGCTGGCGATGGACCACAAGAACCTGTTTCCAGGGGTGAAGAACCCCGGCGTGCAGGCCACCCGAGAGGTGATCGGCAACATTCTCGGGCTCGACATCAACTACTACGCGCTGGTCGACCTCAAGGGCTTCGAGGCGCTGATCAACGCCGTGGGCGGCATCACGCTCGACGTGGCCCGCAAGGTGCCGATCGGCGGCGGGACCGACCTGACCACGGGCCGCAAGTACCCCATCACCGGCTACATCGGCCCGGGCAAGAACCTGCATCTGAACGGCCATGACGCGCTGTGGTTCGCCCGCTCGCGCGAAGGCTCCACCGACTATGAGCGCATGGCGCGGCAGAAATGCGTCCTGAATGCCATGGTCAAGCAGCTCAACCCGACCACGGTGCTGACCAAGTTCCAAGACATCGCCAAGGCGGGCGAAGAGATCGTGTCGACCGACGTGCCCACCTCGCAACTGGGCACACTGCTCGACTTGGCCGCCAAGGGCCGCTCGCTTCCGCTCAGCAGCGTCAGCTTCGCCCCGCCGCTGATCAAGCCCGCCAAGCCCGACTTTCCCCGCATCCGGCAGATCGTTGCCGACACCATCGAGGCGTCCGAGAACGCCGATGACGGCAAGGGCAGCAAGGCCGAGAGCACCCCGGCGCAGTCCGCCAGCGGTAGCGGATCAGCCTCGGCCAAGCCGTCCGCCGCGACCACCAAATCGGGCACGCAGACCAGCGATCTGGACGCCGTCTGCACCGTCAGCTGACCCGGCATCCGGCTCACCGGATCGACCGCGTTCGGTGCGCCGAGCGAGAACCCGACGTTCGACTCACAGCCCGGACGGGGGAGGAGCTCAGGTCAGCGTGCCGGAGCCCAACACGCGGAACACCCAGTCGCCGATCGCATTGCAGTAGGCCTTGCCCAGATCGAAGGTGGAGTCGCGGGTCATGATGGTCAGCAGGTAGTTGCGTCCGTCGCCCTCGACGTGACCGATCGAGTTGACCGCCCACAGGTTGTCGGTCGACTGAAACTGCACCCAGCCGTTCTTCAGTTGCACCTGAACCGACGCGCTCTTCGGCGCACCGACCCCCCAGGTCTGGTCGGCCTCGACCTGCCCCATCAGGCCCAGCAGGTAGTCGCGTTCGCTGTCGGTCAACGCCTTCGTCGAGCCCTTCACCAACTGATGCATGAACGACAACTGGTCATCGGGCGTGGTCCAGGTCCAGCTCCAGAAGTCCTTCTCGGGTGCGCTGTGGGTGGCCTTGAGGCCCAGGTCCTTGGCCAGCGCGTCGTAGGCCGGACGGGCGCCCGCCCAGGTCCACAGGGCGTCCGCAGCGTCGTTGTCGGAGTTCTTGATCGCCTTCTGGGCCAGCGCGTCCTGCTCGGCCGGCAGCGGCTGCTGCAGCTTGTCGGTGCGCGCCTTGCGCAGCGCCATCGACACGATCATCGGCTTGGCCATGGACGCACTCTGGCTGGCCCAGTCGCCGCGAAAGTTCCAGCTGGCACCGCTGCGCAGGTCCTGGACGGCGACGCCCAGCTTGTCCTGGCCCGCCGCGATCACCTCCAACACCGCCTGCAGCTGATCGCGGACCGATCCGGTGGGCGA
>DAOSUG010000026.1:0-10759 GCA_035378545.1 Micropruina sp.
CGCGCACTCCAGTCGCCCCGGACCAGTGCCGGCGCGAGCACCCCCGCCTCGTCCAGGCAGCGTTGCCAGGTGGCGGCGCGCACCAGGGCCGGCTCGGAGTCGGATGGCCCCGCGAGGTGGTGGACGATGCGGTGGCCGAGCCCCAGCAGGTGCCGGGTGGCGGCCTCACTGCCCTGCACCTGGTCGGCGACCACCGAAGGGTAGTGACCGATCAGTCGCGAGTCGGACACAGCCACCGCCATACCCGCCGGCAGCGCCAGCGAATCGGGCGTGGCCTGCTCGGCCCGAATGATCACCAGGCCGTCGATCGCCTGGTGCGACAGCCGGAGCGCGGCATGCTCCCATTGATCGGCGGCCGGGGTGCGCACGTTCATCAGGGTCACCGACAGCCCCTCGGACTCGGCAGCCTCGACCACCGCCTCGGTGGTCAGCGCCTCGCCGGTGCGTTCGAAGCGGTGCGCGATCAGCCCGATCGTGCCGAACGACCCGCTGCGCAACGCGCGCGCCGCCCGGTTGGGCGAGTAGCCCAGCTGGTCCATCGCCTGCAGCACCTTCGCCTTCGTTTCGTCACGGACGGCTTCGGCGCCGGTCGACACGCGCGACACGGTCTGGGCGGAGACCCCGGCCAGCCGGGCGACGTCCTCGATGGACGGGCCGGTCTTGCGCCGGCCTCGCCGGGTGGTGCTGGGCATGTCGTCGATGCTAGTCCGTGGAGCTGGCAATGGCTACGTGAACATCCGGTCCGGGGCTGGCCTCCCATGCCGTGGAATGCCGTTATTGAACCGTGATCTAGCAGGGGTGGCGGCGCGTCGGTCCGGGTGCTACGTATACGTAAACATTCGTCCCGACCAATCGGTGGGACCCTCGGGTAAGCACCGACCCGCACCTCGGTGATCGCGCACCAACGAAGGACGCACTCGATGAACAGATTCTCCAAGATGGCCGCACTGGCGGTCACCGCGCTGCTCAGCGTGGGCATGGCCGCCTGCAGCGGCGGCGCCACCGCCACCAGCCCGGCCGCCACCTCAGCCACGTCCACCGGCCCCAAGAGCGGCAAGCTCACCGTGTGGGCCTGGGACCCGACCTTCAACATCTACGCGATGAAAGAGGCCGAGAAGATCTACCAGAAGGACAACCCGGGTTTCTCGCTCGAGATCGTCGAGACACCCTGGGACGACCTGCAGACCAAGCTCACCACGCTCGCCCAGTCCAAAGAGACCAAGCAGCTGCCCGACATCTTCCTGATGCAGAACAACGCGTTCCAGAAGAACGTGATCAACTACCCCGACCTGTTCAGTGACTACGCCAAGTCGGGCGTCGACTTCAGCCAGTTCCCCGCCGGTGTCACCGCCTACTCCACGGTCGACAACAAGAACTACGGCCTGCCCTTCGACAACGGCACCGCGATCCAGGCGCTGCGCACCGATGTGATCAAAGAGGCCGGGTACACCATGGCCGACTTCACCGACATCACCTGGAGCGACTTCCTGACCAAGGCGAAGGCGGTCAAGGCCAAGACCGGCAAGGCGTTGCTGTCGGGCCAGGCCGGGTCGTCCGACCTGATCATGATGATGCTGCAGAGCGCCGGCGCCAGCCTGTTCGACGCCGAGGGTAAGCCGACGATCACCAACAACCCGGCGCTGCTCAAATCCATCGACGTCTACAAGCAACTCGTCGACGCCAAGGTGCTCACCGAGGTGAACAGCTGGGACGAGTACATCGGCACCTTCGTCAACGGCACTGTGGCGGGCACCATCAACGGCGTGTGGATCATGGGTTCGATCCAGACCGCCAAGGACCAGTCCGGCAAGTGGCAGATCACCAACCTGCCCAAGCTCGACGGCGTCGAGGGCGCGACCAACTACTCGGCCAACGGCGGATCGTCCTGGGCGATCAGCTCCAACGCCAACTACGACCTCGCGGCCGACTTCCTGAACAAGACCTTCGCCGGCTCGAAGCCGCTGTACGAGACGATTCTGCCCAGCTCGGGTGCGGTCGCGAACTGGCTGCCGATGGCCGACAGCACCGTCTACTCCCAGCCGCAGAAGTTCTTCGGTGACCAGCCCGTGTTCAGCAAGGTGATCGAGTTCAGCAAGCAGGTGCCCAAGAACAACACCGGCGCCTACTACTACGAGGGCCGCGACGCCGTGAGCGCTGCGATCACCAAGATCCTCAACGGAACCGACCCCAACACGGCACTCGATGAGGCTCAGAAGAACGTTGAGTTCGCGATGCGCTGAGCGCGCCCCATCAGGTGATCGGTGGGTGGGTGGCCGGGGGACCGGCCGCCCACTCCCCACAGAAAGGACGCACCGTGTCGCTCACCCTCGCACGCCCCAAACAGACCGGTTCCGGACGCGACCGGCGCATCCGTTTGGAACAGGGCCGCAACCTCACCGGCTGGCTGTTCCTGATTCCCGCCGCGCTACTGATCGGCTGGATGAGTTTCTGGCCCATGTTTCAGGCGTTCGTGTTGTCGCTGCAGACCGGACGTGGCACCCGGCTCAACTGGGCCCAGCCGCTCTGGTACAACTACCAGCGCCTGTTCTCGGACGACATCTTCAAGCTGACCCTCGAGAACACGCTGATCTACCTGGTGGTGCAGGTGCCGATCATGCTGATTCTGGCCCTGATCCTCGCCAACCTGCTCAACGACCGCAACCTGCGCTTCAAGGGCCTGTGGCGCACCGCGATCTTTCTGCCGTGCGCGGTGTCGCTGGTCAGCTACTCCCTGGTCTTTCGCACCATGTTCGCCACCGACGGGCTGATCAACGACATGCTGCTGGGCCTGCACCTGGTCGACTCGCCGGTCAACTGGCTGGGTGAGACCGCGACCGCCCGGGCCGTGATCATCATCGGCCTGCTGTGGCGCTGGACCGGCTACAACATGGTGTTCTACCTGGCCGCCCTGCAGAACCTCGACTACTCGACGATCGAGGCGGCCAAGATCGACGGCGCGGGTTCGTTCCGCACCTTCTGGCACGTCACCGTGCCACAACTCAAACCGATGATCCTGTTGACCGCGATCATGTCGACCAACGGCACCATTCAGCTGTTCGACGAGTCGTGGAACCTCACCCAGGGCGGCCCCGCCTACACCTCGATGTCGATGTCGCACTACCTGTTCGAACTGTCGTTTCAGAAGAACCCCAATTTCGGTTATGCCGCGGCATTGTCGTACGCGATCCTGATCATCGTCGCGCTGCTGGCCGCCATTCAGATGAAGGTGGGTGACAAGCGTGACTAGAAGCATGCGGCGCCTGCCCGGCTATGCGTTCTTGACCATCGCTGCCATCGTTTCGGTCTTTCCGCTGTACTACATGGTGGTCTCGGCCACCAACACCAGCGCCGACGTGCTCAACAGCCGCATGCTGCCGGGCAACAACCTGTGGCAGAACTGGGCCGACCTGACCGGAGCCCAGAATGTCGCCTCGGCCATGTACTACTCGATGGTGAACGCGGTGGCCACCACCGTGCTGTCGCTGATCGTGTGCTCGATCGCGGGCTACGGCTTCGAGGTGTACCACTCTCGGGGCAAGGACCGGGTGATGAGCGTGCTGCTGCTGGCGATGATGATTCCGTTCGCGGCCACCATGATTCCGCTGTTTCAGATGTTCGCCCAGTTCGGCCTGGTCAACTCGACGGTCGCGGTGATTCTGCCGGCCATCGCCACGCCGTTCCTGGTGTTGCTGTTTCGGCAGTCGGCGCGTTCGTTTCCGCACGAGATCATCGACGCGGCACGCATGGACGGGCTGAGCGAACTGGCCATTTTCTGGCGCATCTTCCTGCCCACCATGAAATCGACCTATGCCGCGGCGGCGGTGATCACCTTCATGACCGCCTGGAACAACTTCCTGTGGCCCAAGGTGATTCTGGTCAGCAACACCTACCAGACGATGCCGATGCTGCTGTCGAACCTGCGCGCCGGCTACGTCACCAACTACGGCTCGCTGATGCTGGGCGTGCTGATCGCCTCGGTGCCCACCATGGTCTTGTTCCTGGTGCTGCAGCGCAGCTTCGCCGAAGGAATCACAGGAGCCATCAAGTGACACCCGACCTGACCCACCTCGACGCCGCACCCGACCGCGGTCCGGGCTTCGACCCGTCCCGCATCGCCGATCCCCGCTACTTCGGCGAGCATCGGCTGGCGCCGCATTCCGATCACCGCTGGTTCGCCACGGCGGACGAGGCGAGCAGCGGGCTCAGCAGCTTCGAACAGAAGTTGAGCGGACTGTGGAAGTTCCACTACGCCAAGAACCCGGCCGGGGCACCGTCCGGCTTCGAAGGGGTCGACTTCGACTGCTCGAGCTGGG
Source organism: Micropruina sp. (assembly GCA_035378545.1). GTDB lineage: Bacteria > Actinomycetota > Actinomycetes > Propionibacteriales > Propionibacteriaceae > Micropruina. The sequence continues at coordinate 4,314 of DAOSUG010000026.1, forward strand.
ACGACATCGCGGTGCCGGGCCACCTGCAACTGCAGGGCTACGGACGCCCGCAGTACGTCAACGTGCAGTACCCGTGGGACGGCCATGAGAGCGTGCGGCCCGGGCAGGTGCCGCAACGGTTCAACCCGGTCGGCAGCTACGTCACCTGGTTCACCCTTGAGCGTCCCCTGGCCGAGGGCGAGCGGGTCAGCGTGTCGTTCCAGGGCGCCGAGAGCGCGGTGGCGGTCTGGCTCAACGGCACCTACGTCGGTTATGGGGCCGACTCGTTCACGCCGTCCGAGTTCGACCTGACCGACGCGCTGGTCGAGGGCGAGAACAAGCTGGCTGCCCAGGTGTTCACCTGGACCTCGGGCTCGTGGCTCGAAGACCAGGACTTCTACCGGTTCTCGGGGCTGTTCCGTGATGTGATGCTGTACCGGCGTCCGGCCGTGCATGCCGAAGACCTGACGGTGCGCACCGAGGTGTCCGACGACCTCGCCTGCGCCGTGGTGAACGTGCAGGTCGCGCTGACCGGTGCGGGCAGCGTCCGGGCGCGCATCGAAGGGGTCGGCGAACTCGCGGACGACGGGTCGAGCGGGCTGACTGTGCACCTGCACGACCCGCGGCTGTGGAGTGCCGAGGATCCCTACCTGTACGACCTGGTGATCGAGGTGCTGGATTCGTCCGGCGCGGTGGTCGAGGTGATCCCGCAGCCGCTCGGCGTGCGCCGGTTCGGCATCGAGAACGGTGTGCTGTCGATCAACGGGCGCCGGGTGGTGTTCAGGGGTGTCAACCGGCACGAGTTCGGCCTGAACGGCCGGGTGATGACCCGGCAGCAGACCGAGCACGACCTTGCCCTGCTGAAGGCCAACAACGTCAACGCGGTACGCACCAGCCACTACCCGAACAACTCGTTCTTCTACGAGCTCTGCGACCGCTACGGCCTGTATGTGATCGACGAGATGAACCTCGAGACCCACGGCTACTGGGACGCCCTGATCCGCGGTGTGATCCCGATCGATGAGGTGATACCGGGCGATCGTCCGGAGTGGCGCGCGGTGCTGCTCGACCGGGCCGCCAGCATGGTGGAGCGCGACAAGAACCACCCGAGCATCGTGCTGTGGTCGTGCGGCAACGAGTCGTTCGGGGGCACCGGCATCCGCGACGTGGCCGACTGGTTCAGGCAGCGGGACGACACCCGGCCGGTGCACTACGAAGGGGTGCACTGGGACCCGCGGTACCCCGACACCACCGACGTGGTGAGCCGCATGTACGCGCCGGTGACCGAGATCGAGCAGTACCTGGCCGAGCACCGCACCAAGCCCTACATTCTGTGCGAGTACGCCCACAACATGGGCAACTCGTTCGGTGCGGTCGATGAATACCTGGCCCTGGCCTACCGCGACGAGCTGTTTCAGGGCGGGTTCATCTGGGACTTCGCCGACCAGGGCATCGCGCTGGTCGACCGGTACGGCCAGCGGTACATCGGGTACGGCGGCGACTGTGGCGAGGCTCCGCACGACGGCGACTTCAGCGCCAACGGCATGCTGTTCGCCGATCATTCGCCCAAGCCGGCCGTGCACGAGATGAAGTTTCTCTACCAGGGCGTCGCGATCGAGGTCGGACGGGGCTCGTTCGAGCTGACCAACCGGCTGCTGTTCACCCCGTCGTCCGTGTACGAGTGCGTGGTGCGATTGGCCCGCGAGGGTTCGGTGCTGCGCGAGGCGGTCGTCGAGACCCACGTGGCGCCGGGGGCGTCCGCGGTGTACGGGTTGCCGTTCGCGCTGCCCCGCGGTGCGGGGGAGTACACCGTGGACGTGTCGCTGCAGCTGCGCGCAGCGACCGGGTGGGCGGCGTCCGGGCATGAGGTGGCGTTCGGCCAGGGGGTGTTCGTGGTCGAGGCCCCGCTGGTCGGGCGTGTCGAGACCCCCGACGCCCCCGAGGTGATCGACGGCATTCACAACATCGGCGTGCGCGGACGGCACTTTCACGCCCTGTTCTCCAAGGTGCACGGAGGACTGCTCTCGTACCGCTACGGACTCACGCGCGATGGTGGCAACGAACTGCTGAAGGCGGTGCCGCAGCCCATCTTCTGGCACGCACCCACCTCGAACGAGCGCGGCTGGGGCATGCCGGCCCGCGATGGTCAGTGGCTGCTGGCCAGCCGCTACCCGATGCTCGATCGGGACCAGCCCAACCCGTCGTTGCGACTGGACGGTGGCGTGGCCGAGCTGGGGTATGAGTACCTGCTGCCGACCGTGCCGCAGAGCCGTTGCTCGGTCACCTACCGGGTCGACGGTGACGGGCGGGTCGAGGTCACGGTCAGGCTGCAGCCGGGGCAGGGACTTTCCGACCTGCCCGAGTTCGGCATGCTGTTCACCGCGCCGGCCGACCTGCACCGGCTGACCTGGTACGGCGAGGGTCCTGAGGAGTGTTACGTCGACCGGCGCGCCGGCGCCCGGCTCGGGGTCTACTCCGGTGAGGTGGCGACGCAACTGACGCCGTACGTACGTCCGCAGGAGGCCGGCAGCCACACCGGCGTCCGCTGGGCCAGCGTGACGGACGATCGGGGGCTCGGCCTGCGCTTCGAGTGCGCTCAGGGCATGGAGTTCTCGGCCCTACCCTGGACGCCGTTCGAGATCGAGAACGCGCGGCACCCCAACGAGTTGCCGCCGATCCACTCCACGGTGCTGCGGCCGACGCTGATGCGTCGCGGGGTGGGCGGCGATGACTCCTGGGGTGCGATGCCGCTGCCGGCGTACCTGCTGCCGCAAGGTGAGCTGGGCTTCACGTTCGCATTCCGGGGCGTGCTGGGCTAGGAAGCGCTGGTCGAGCCGGTCGAGACCGCTGCGACCAGGGGTTTCGACGCTCAACCAGCGGTGCGGCTCCTGAGGCCAGGCTATAGGAGCGTGTCGTCCACCCCCGGCCGCGCTGCGGCGCACCCGGTACGCCCGCTCGCTGCGTGGTCATCCTCGGCGATCGGGCCCACCGGTCCGTGCAAGGGCAACCGGATCCACCTTGCGCGCGGCCGGCGCCGCCGGGGCGCCTGCGCGAGCATCGATGGATCAGCGTGCCTCTCGCGGGCCGACCGGGTGACCCGCCCACCCGCATGAGGGAGGGTTCGGTACGGGCACGGCGCGGTTCGGCGCCTGAACGTCCTGGGCACACTTGCCTCGGAGTATGCCCACGTTCATCCGTACGGATGGTGGCAGCAGCGTCCAGAGCGAGGATCCTTGACCTGTCACCGCGAACGGGCGGAACGTCGTACAGAACCGCGAGAGGCGCACAACACACACATGACCACCACCAGCAATCCCCACGACCGAACACCCGTTTCGGCCGCTCCCGACTTTCCCTTCTACGACGACCGGCCAGTGCACGTCAGCGGGTCGAGGTGGCTGCTGGTGATGGGCGGTGTCGTGCTCGGCGCGGCGGCCGACCTGTTCGTCGTCGTACCGGGGCCGGGCTGGCTCGGCATGCTGGTCCGCGCCGTGCTGTTCGCCGGCATTCCGCTCACCGTGTACGCCCTGGCGATCCCGGGCCACTGGAAGTCGATCTTCCGCCGGGTCGGCCTGCGCGACGTCGGCCTGATGGTGGGCCTCGCGGTGGTGAACGTGGCGGTCACCTTCGGCATCGGCCTGCTGCTCACCACGGCCATGCACCTGAGCCCCAACCCGGCGAGCGGCGAACTGCGCGACATGTCGCTGGGCGACCGGCTGCTCACCTTCGCTTCGATGGTGCCGCAACTCTTCGGCGAAGAGGTGTTCACCGTCCTTCCGCTGCTGGCCATCCTGTGGCTCGCGGTCAACAAGCTGCACCTGTCCCGGCGGGCCGGCATCGCGATCGCCTGGATCGGCAGCGCGGTGATCTTCGCGCTGCTGCACCTGCCGACCTACAACTGGAACCTGTTGCAGTGCCTGCTGATCATCGGCACCGCCCGGTTGATTCTCAGCGTCGCCTACCTGCTCACCAAGAACATCTGGGTCTCCACGGGCGCCCACGTGCTCAACGACTGGACGCTGTTCGGCCTGGGCCTGCTGGCCGCACACTGAACGGCAGTTGGGTAACGGGGGCAGCCGTCCGCGGGAAGGCCGCCGACCCGACATCGTGCCGGGTGGATCGTTCCCGATCGGCCACGCCGCGTCCGCTCAACTCGGCTTCACCAGCCGGACGCGGTGGCCGATTCAGCCCGCTTCATGCTCGCGCAGCCAGTTGGTCCGCCGCCGCTGCGACGCCTGCGCCAGCCACGCGTCCTCGACCACCTCGGTGAGTTCGGCGCGGGTGAGTTCGCCCACCCTGCTGAGCCGCAGCAGGACGGACGGGTGCCCGTCGAAGTGGGCGGTGGTGAAGAACGGCGTCGAGTCGTCCTGCACCAGGCCCTGCTTCTCGGCCTCGCCGGCCACCCAGAACACCACCACGTCGTCATAGCGCTCACCGGTCACCGGGTCGACGGCGTCCCTGCGGGGCGTGCGAAAGAAGACGAACGACGTGCGGCCGACCTGGTACACCGGCAGTCCGGACGACCCCCGCTCGATCGTGACGTACGGCATGCCGAGCGCCACCTCGTGGATGTCGCGCTCGGTCGCCGGACGTTGCTCGCCCCGGCGCGTCGCAGCCACCGGTCAACCCTCGTCGGGCTTCATCGCCACCAGTTGGATCAGGTTGCCGCAGGTGTCGTCGAACACGGCCACCCAGGCGTTGCCGATGTCGGTCGGCGGCTGGGTGAAGGTGACGCCCAACCCGGTCAGTCTTTCGTGCTCGGCCTGAAGGTCGTCGACGGCGAACTGGGCGAGCGGAATGCCGTCCTCGACCAGCGCGTCGCGGTACGGCTTGACCGCCGGGTGCCCGGACGGCTCCAGCAGCAGTTCGGTGCCCTCCGGCGCCTCGGGCGAGACCACGGTCAGCCACGACGCGTCGCCGAGCGGAATGTCGTGCCGCACCTGAAAGCCGAGCACCTCGGTATAGAAGGCGCGGGCGGCCGATTGATCGTCGACGAAGACGCTGGTCAGGTTGATCCTCATGGGTGGTCCTCTCCGGCCTGCGGCCAGCGTTCGGTGATCGCCGCGAGCGGTTCGCGGTCGAAGTGGTGCAGTTTGGTGCGGCCCCGCCGTTCGGTGCGCACCAGACCGGCCGCCTCGAGCACCGCGAGGTGCTGCGAGATCGCCTGCCGGGTCGATCCGAGTCCGTGCCGCATGGTGAGCGCGGTGCAGAGTTCGAACAGCGACTGCGCATCGTGTCTCGCCAGCTCGTCCATGATCAGGCGCCTGGTCGCATCGTCGAGAGCGTGAAAGACGTCTGCCACCCGGCGATCATAGGCAAGTAGCTGCTTGCCTATCAAGACGGGGGGTCTGATCGCGCTCCGGAGCCGGTCGATGGGTGAGGGCGTCCATGCTGGGCGGGATGGGCTGTGTCGACCGCATGTTTAGGTTAGGCTCCCCTTACAGACGCCGCGATGGTGTCGCTCGCTCCGTCCGCCCATTTCACACTCAGGGGGTCCTGTGGAACCCGTCCAGACCACGATCCCAGGCGCGCTCGCCGCCACCCTGCAGGCCCGCTCGCGGTCGCTGGCGCGTCGGCTGCTCGCCGGTGCCGGACGTGCCTCGCTGGTGGCCTACGACCTGGCGCCGATGGTCGAGGCGGGCGCCCTGTGTCACGGCGTCAGCGCGAGCGGCGATCTGGTGGTCGCCGGCCTGCGCGACGCGGCCGTGCCCGCCACGATCTGGCACGACACCCCGCTGCGGGTACGGCTCGATGTGGTGAAAGAGGCGCCCGAGTGGGCGGTGCGCATCACGGCCTGCGCGGTGCACCTACTCGGCCAGCTGCAGTGGGTGCCGGACGATCAGGTGGCTGACTACCTGCTTGATGCCGCGCTTCCGGCCGGACTGATCGAACTCGGCTCGTCGCCCGGTGGACGAGTGGGCATCGTGCGCGCCGATCGGGTGCTCGTGCACGACAGTGCAGGGGTGACGCCGCTGCCCTTCGATGCGGTGGTCTCTCGCGGGTGCGAGGCGCACGAGAAGGGCTGCGGGAGTTTTCCCGATGCCGAACAGGAATGGGCGGTGCGTGACGTGGTCGGCACGCTCGCACCGTGGCAGGCCATGGGTCTGATACAGGCGGCGGCGCTGGGCTGGACCTCAGCGGCGATGCTGTCGACGCGGGGCGAGAGCGCGTGCCCGCATCTTGAAGGTCAGGTGTTCTGCGTTGACGTGGACCGCACCGGACTGACCCTCATGGCGGTTCACCAAGGCGAGGCCACGGTGGTGTTCTTCGCGTTTGCGCGGCCGGTGAACCACGTCGATGAGCTGGCCGATCGACTCGACCAGCTCATCGAAGAAGGCGAAGCGGTCAGGCCACCGAGTAGGTGAGGCAGTCGGCGGCGTCGCCGACGTCGATCTTGCCGGCGGTGCACAGCAGGTCACTGTTGTGCACACACTCGAGGCGCTTGCAGGCGCCCACCTGACCGTCGG
>DAOSUG010000027.1:0-2313 GCA_035378545.1 Micropruina sp.
CACCGGTTTCGTGCTGCTCGGACGCCGCGCCTGGGCCACCACGCTGCGTCGCGGCACCGAGACCCCGTCGACCCGGACGGCCGGCGCCCTGGCCCTGTTCGCGAGCTGGCTGGTGATCAATATCGCCGTGTTCAGCTTCATGGCCGGCATCTACCACGACTACTACACGGTCGCGCTGGCCCCCGCCATCGGGGGCACGCTGGCACTCGGCGGGACGCTCGCCTGGGCCCGTCGCGACACCTGGCTCGGACGGGCCGCGCTCGCCACGGCCGCCCTGGCCACCGGCGCGTGGGGCATCGCGCTGGCCCGGGTCGCCGGCGGCGTCTACCTGACCGTCTCGATCGCGGCCGCCGCCGTGCTGGCCGCCTGTGCGGCGCTGTTCCTTTTCGGGCGTCACCTGGCCCGTACCCTGCAGGCGCTGGCGATCAGCGCCGCGATCGTGGCCGGTCTGGCCGGTCCGGCGGCGTACTCGCTCAACACCGCCGCCACCGCGCACACCGGCTCGATCGTCACCGCCGGACCGGCCAGGACCGGCATCTCGGGCGGCAGCAGCATGGGCGGCGGGGGCGGTCCCGGCGGGGGTGGGCGTGCCGGTGGCGCCGGCCAGGGCCAACCGCCTGGGCAGAACGGCAACCAGACCCAACCCGGTGGTACGGGGCAGACCGGTACCGGCCAGACCGCACGGGGCAGACCAGCACGGGCCAGACCGGCCGTGGCGGGGGCCAGCCGAGCACCACCTCCCGTGGTGGCGGCGGTGCCGGCGGGCTGCTCAACGGGGCGTCCGTCTCGTCCGAGCTGCTCGACCTGCTCGAGGCGAACGCCTCCGACTACACCTGGGTGGCGGCCACCACGGGCGCCCAGAACGCCGCCAGCTACCAACTCGCCTCGGGTGATGCGGTGATGGCGATCGGTGGTTTCAACGGCTCCGACCCGTCGCCGACCCTGGAGCAGTTCAAGGCCCACGTGGCCGCGGGCGAGATCCACTACTTCATCGGCGGCGGCAACTTCGGCGGCCAGAACGGCGGCAGCGGGGCGGCGTCCGAGATCGCGAGCTGGGTGCAGCAGAACTACACCGCCACCACCGTCGGCGGAACCACCGTCTACGACCTGACTGCGACGAAGTGAGGCCGCGATGACCATGATCGAAAACCGGGACCTGGTGCGGCGCAGCTCCGCCACCAAGCATGCCGTGGTCGAGATCGTCGTGCCGGTCTACAACGAGGCGGACGCCCTCGAGGCGTCCATTCGCCGGCTGGCGGCCTTTCTGGACGACGAACTGCCCTACCGCTTTCAGGTGACGATCGCCGACAACGCGTCCACCGACGCCACCTGGACGATCGCGAACCGGCTGGCCGACCAGGTGCAGGGCGTGCACGTCGTGCACCTCGACGCCAAGGGACGGGGCCGGGCGCTCAAGCAGGTGTGGCTGGCCAGCACGGCCGACGTGGTCGCCTACATGGACGTGGACCTCTCCACCGACCTGGCCGCCCTGCTGCCCCTGCTCGCTCCGCTGGTCTCCGGGCATTCCGACGTCGCCATCGGCAGCCGGCTGGCCCGCGGCTCACGGGTGGTGCGTGGCCCCAAACGGGAGTTCATCTCGCGCTGCTACAACCTGATCCTGCGCGGCGCACTGCAGGTGTCGTTCAGCGATGCGCAGTGCGGATTCAAGGCCATGCGAACCGATGTCGCGCGCCGGTTGCTGCCCCTCGTGCAGGACACCAACTGGTTCTTCGACACCGAGCTGCTGGTGTTGGCCCAGCGGGCCGGCCTGCGCATTCACGAGGTGCCGGTCGACTGGGTGGACGATCCGGGCACCACCGTCGACATCGCCGCCACCGCGTCCGAGGACCTTCGCGGCGTCTGGCGACTGCTGCGGGGATTGACCAGGGGCGACATACCGATTGCGGTGGTGCGTGAGCAGTTGGCCCGTCCGGCACTGCCGGCGACCGTGGTGCCGCAGGGATTGCTCGGCCAGGTGCTTCGGTTCGGGGCGGTGGGGGTGGCGTCCACGCTGGCCTACTTCGTGCTCTACCTGGTGCTGCGGCTCGGTCTGGACGCCCAGGTCGCCAACCTGACCGCCCTGGCGCTCACGGCGGTGGCGAACACCGCCGCCAACCGGGTGTTCACCTTCGGGGTGCGTGGCAACGACGGGTGGCTCACCCACCACGTCACCGGCCTGGTCGCATTCGCGGTCGCGCTGGGGTTGACCAGCGGGTCCCTGGCCCTGCTGCACGGGCTGGCGCCTGAGGCCGGACGCTTCGTCGAGGTGATGGTGCTGGCGGTGGCGAACGCGGTCGCGACCGCCGTCCGGTT
>DAOSUG010000027.1:2413-10672 GCA_035378545.1 Micropruina sp.
TCGTCGAGGTGATGGTGCTGGCGGTGGCGAACGCGGTCGCGACCGCCGTCCGGTTTCTGGCGCTCAAGTTCGTGATGGGCCGGGCCGGCGACTGAGCCGGATCCACGCCGATCTCCGCTTCCCTGCGGCACCCGGACGTGTGCGGGGGCGTCCGGGCAGATCCGGGGCCGAGGCACCCGGACGTGCGCGGGTCGTCCGGGCGGGCCCGGGGACTCAGGCACGCGGGCGTGTGCAGGGGCGTCCGGGCGAGACCCCGGAACTCAGGCACCCGAAGGTGTGCGGGGTCGTCCGGGCGGGTCCGAGGACGGTCTCAATCCGGACCGGGACGGTTCACAATCCGGATCCGGGACGAGTTCCCGCGCCGGAACCGGGACGATTCTCGAACGGCCCGAACCGTCCTGACGGATTGAGGCGCCACCCGCCGCCGTCCTGGACCGGGCGAGCGGCGCGCACCGTAGACTCCCGGCGTGGTGAATGTCGGCGATGCCCCGGTGGTGGCGCAGGTGGTCCGCAACGGGTTCGTCGAATCGACCCATCGCGGCCTGGTGGTGATCACCCGCGCGGACGGGTCGGTGTCGTACTCCCGCGGCGACTACAACAGCCACATTCTGCCCCGATCGTCGTTGAAGCCGATTCAGGCGCTGGCCATGGTGCGCTGCGGACTCGACGTGCCGGCCGACCAGCTGGCCATCGCCTGCGCCAGCCACTCGGGCGAACCGATGCATCTGCAGACCGTGCTCGATTTGCTGCACGGCGCGGGGCTGAGTGAGAGCGACCTGCGCAACACCCCCGACCTGCCGTTGATCGACGCGCAACGCAACGAGTGGATCGCGGCCGGCCGTCCCCCGAGCTCGCTGGCGCAGAACTGTTCGGGCAAGCACGCCGCGATGCTGGCCACCTGCAAGCTCAACGACTGGCCGACCGGCACCTATCTCAACCGCGGCCATCCGTGCCAGCAGGCGGTCATCGAAACCACCCGCGGCTTCGGCCAGCACGTCTTCTGGACCTCGATCGACGGGTGCGGAGCACCCGCCTACGCGATCTCGCTGGTGGGCCTGGCCCGCATCTTCGGCATTCTCGCGGCCGCCACCGAGGGCGCCGAGAAGGCCGTCGCCGACGCGATGCGTGCCCACCCCGAACTGGTCGGCGGCACCGGACGCGACGTCACCGACCTGATGCGTGGCGTGCCCGGCATGATCGCCAAGGACGGCGCCGAGGGCGTCTACGCCGCCGGCCTGCCCGATGGACGCGGCATCGCGATCAAGATCACGGACGGCGGGGTGCGGGCCCGTCCGGTGGTGATGGGGGCCGTCATGCGCCGGCTGTGGCTGGGCGATGAGTCGCTGCGTCGCCGGCTGATGGACATGCCGATCTACGGCCGCGGGGTGCCGGTCGGCGCAGTGATCCCGATCGACATCTGACCCGGGCTGACGTGTCGGGTCGGGTCGGGGGGTCGGGTCGACATTGCGCGGCGGTGCGTTCGTTGCGCGGGTTCGTCCGCGCGCAACGTGCGCGAGACCGCGCGACGTGCCGAGCGCTACTTCGCACCCCGCGTCTTCGGGGGATCGGCCGGGCTGTGGTGGGAACCAGCGGACGGGGTGGTCACCACCGGCACCGCGTGCGGTCCGGCGAAGGGCAGCGCCGGCTTTGGTTTGGCGGCCGACGGCGGTGTGGCCGAGGTCGAGGCGGTCGAGCCGGACGCGGCGCCGACCGCCGGTGCGGAACCGGTCCCCCCGGCCGGGTTGACGGTGCCTGACGCGCCGGCACCGTGCGTGCCCGCATTCGACGTGCCCACGGCCGGTGTCGCACCGGCGTCGGACGCAGGCGTGGTCGATGCCGGCTCGGCCGACGCACCCGAAGGCGGCGCAGCCGGCTCCGGCGCGCGCCGTCCGAACCTGGAACCTGCATCAGCACCCGCTCGGGACGGGAAGCCGGCGGCCTGTCCGATGCCCCAGATGTAGGTCAGGGTCGCCACGAAGGGCAGCAGGTGCCCGAGCCATCCGACCCAGATGGCCAGATCGGCATTCGGCGAGGTGGAGCCGGCGACGTAGGCCGTCCAGCCGAACAGCACCAGCCAGTACAGCGCGAGCAGCGTGGTGCCCGTCCACAGCAGCGGGCGGCCGCGGCCGATCCGTCGGGCGACATAGACCGTGGCGGCGACCGTGGCCACCACGAACGCCAACGTGCGCAACAACGACAGGACGATTTCCATCAGCGGCCTCCTCGGGGGCGGTAGCGCAGCCACCCTAGTCGCGGACCGGTCGCTCACACCGCATCCCGTTGGGGGTACTGAGTCCGGTTGACCCGGATCGTGGCTGGGAAGGGTTTTCCGAATCGGTTGCAGGGCCCCAACGGCAGGTGTTAGGTAGACGCATGAGTTCAAAGGTGAACGCCACGACCATGCAGGTGACCAGCCCGGATGATGTGCGCAACGTCGTCCTGATCGGCAACGCGGGGTCGGGCAAGACCACTTTGTTCGAGCAGCTGTTGAAGGCTCGGGTCGACGGTTATCGAGGCGAAAAAGAAGACGCCGAGCGGGCCTCGCAGTTGTTTCTGGCCTCGTTCGTCACCGGTGACACCGTGGTCAACCTGCTGGACGCCCCCGGGCACCCCGACTTCGTCGGTGAGTTGCGGGCCGGCATCCGGGCGGCCGACGCGGCGATCTTCGTACTCTCGGCAGCCGACGGCATCGACGGCGCCGCGCAGGCTCTGTGGGAGGAATGCCGCGAGGCCAACCTGCCGCGGGTGATCGTGCTCACCAAGCTGGACGCCGGGCACGCGGACTTCGACACCTCCGTCGAAGAGTGCCAGGCGGTGTTCGGCGAGGGCGTCCGGCCGACCCATGTGCCCACCTTCTCGGGCCCCAACCAGGTCTCGGGCAACATCGGCCTGCTCAGCCTCGAAGAACACGACTACTCCGGCGGCGCGCCGGTCAGCCGCACCCTGAACGCCCACGACGACCAGGTCGAGACCTACCGCGGCCCGCTGATCGAGTCGATCATTCAAGAGGCCGAGGACGACGGCCTGATGGACCGCTACCTCGAAGACGACGAGCACCTCGACGTCAACGACCTGCTCGACGATCTGATGAAGGCGGTGGCCACGGCGAACCTGTTTCCGGTCGTCCCGGTGCAGACCGGCACCGGCGTCGGTATCGAAGAGCTGCTGCGGCTGATCGAACACGGCTTCCCGACCCCCGGCCTGCACCCGAATCCGTCGCTGACCACCACCGGGGGCGAGGTCCTGCCGCAACCGGACACCGACCCGTCCGCCCCGCTGGTGGCACAGGTGATCCGCACCACCACCGACCCGTTCGCCGGGCGGCTGTCCATGGTGCGCATCTTCTCCGGCACCCTGCACACCGACGACGTGGTGCACGTGTCGGGCCATCGGTCGTGGAGCGCGGGGCAGAGCGACAATGCGCACCCCGATCACGACAACGAGGAGCGCATCGGGCTCATTCAGGGCGCCGTGGGCACGGAGCTGAAGCCCCGCCAGTCGGCGATGGCGGGCGAGATCGTGCTGCTGCCCAAGCTGGGTACCGCCGAGACCGGCGACACGCTGTCGGCGAAGGAACGTCCGGGTGTGGTCGAGGCCTGGCCGCTGCCCGACCCGCTGCTGCCGCTCGCGATCCGGGCCGCCACCCGCAACGACGAGGACAAGTTGGCCGGCGCCCTGCAACGGCTCGCGGTCGAGGACTCCAGCGTGCGTCTGGATCGCGGGGCCGGCGACCAACTCGTGTTGTGGACCACCGGCCAGGCCCACGCCGACCTGGTGCTTGGCCGGTTGGTCGAGCGCTACCAGGTGCGGGTCGAGCAGGAGGATCTGAAGATCCCGATGCGCGAGACCTTCACCGGCAAGGCCGACGCGATGGGGCGTCACGTCAAGCAGTCCGGCGGCCACGGCCAGTACGCCGTGTGCAACATCGAGGTCGAGCCGCTGGAGCGCGGGTCGGGCTTCGAGTTCGTCGACAAGGTGGTCGGCGGGGCCGTCCCGCGTCAGTTCATTCCCTCGGTCGAGAAGGGCATTCGCACCCAGCTCGAACGCGGCGTGTTCGCCGGCTACCCGATGGTCGACCTTCGGGTCACCCTGTACGACGGCAAGTCGCACTCGGTCGATTCGTCCGACATGGCGTTCCAGATGGCCGGTGCACTGGCGATCAAAGAGGCGGCGGCGGCCAAGGGCGGTGTGGTGGCGCTGCTCGAGCCGGTCGACCTGGTCACCGTCACGGTGGGCGAGGACTACTTGGGTGCCGTGATGACCGACCTGTCCGGGCGGCGCGGCCAGGTGCTCGGCTCGGACTCGGTGAACAGAAAGGCGATCGTGCGCGCTTTGGTGCCGCAGGCCGAACTGACCCGGTACGCGATCGACCTGCGGGGCCTCGGGCACGGCTCGGGCACCTTCACCCGCGAGTTTCACGGCTACGAGTTGCTGCCGTCCAACCTGCTGGACAAGTTCGCCAAGAAGTAGCCGCCTGAAATCCCTGCACCAGTGCGGGGGCTCCCGCCTCGGCGAGCGGTGACCCTTGGCACTGGTGCTGGGTTTTCAGGCCCCCACCGCGGTACGCACCAGCTCAATGAAGGTGTCGGGCTCGTCTGTCAGCACTTGGGCGGCGAAGGGCAACACGATCCAGTGCGCAGCGGCCAGCCGGGCGTAGCGCCACCGGTCCTTCACGAACGCGGAACGCGTGCCGTGATGCTCCCAGCCATCGATCTCGACCGCCACTCGTTGTTGGGGAAAGGCGATGTCGACGAAGTGCGTGATCTCACCGATGCGGATCCGGTAGTTCGTACGCCACCCGCCGATGCGGGCGGCCCGAAGCAGTTGGTGTGCCATTCGCTCGGGCTCGGACCAGGGCGCGTCGCGCGAGTCGTGCAGCAGCAGGCGCCGCCGGGTGTTGCCCGGGCGGTGCGGGCACCTATGCAGGCCCTGCCAAAGCTCGGGCAAGGTGGTGCTGCCGCGGCGCAGCGCCTCATCGATCACCGTTCCACCGAGTGTGGGGATCAAATCGAGCACCGACAGTGCGGGGCAGACGAACCGCAGATCGCCCCGGTGAACGATGAGCTCGGGAGGAATCGACCGCCGTTCCCACGAGAAGCCCGAATAGGCCCGTTCAACGGTGCCGCTACTCAGCGCGGCAGAGACAGCGGTGATCGGGCATTCGGGCCACCACAGAGATCTGGCGGCGGCAGCACCGGTGATGACCGCATCGCACCGAAACGCAGCGGCCGCGCGCATGCGCGCCTCCCACGAAGGTTCAGGTTCGGTGTAGACGCCCGGCAGAATCGCCCGCAGTCTGCCGCGACGTATGCACTGATCGAGTTGACGGGTCAGGGTGCGGTGCCGCTTGCGTTGCAGCACCCCACCCTCGAGGTGCAGCAGTTCCAAAATTCGCTCCATACCCTTGAATGCACTTTTTGAGGCCCCTTTTGTGAGCGCCCGCCCCGAGTTTGTTGGCAGCAGCATCCGGAGGGCTCTCGCGCCCCGCCTGAAATCCCTGCACCAGTGCGGGTACTCCCGCCTCGGCGAGCGGCGACCCCTCGCACTGGTGCAGGGTTTTCAGGGCGGGCGGTCAGACAGGCAAAACGGCCCGGGGGTGATCCCCCGGGCCGTCGATCAGGTCGAGCTGTCAGAACGAGTACACGGCGTTGGCGCCGTAGGGCACCTGGCGGCTGTCGACGATCTCTTTGCCGAGCGGCACGCAGGTGACCGGGATCATCTTGATGTTGGCGATCGCCAGCGGGATGCCGACGATCGTGATGGCCTGAGCGGCGGCGGTGGTCAGGTGGCCGATGGCGAGCCAGAGCCCGGCGACCAGGAACCAGATGACGTTGCCGAGCGCCGACCCGACGCCGGCGGTCGGCTTGCTGACGATCGTCTTGCCGAACGGCCATAGCGCGAACGACGCCATGCGGAACGACGCGATGCCGAAGGGAATGGTGATGATCAGAATGCAGGCCAGGATGCCGAAGATGAAGTAGCCCAGGGCCAGCCAGAAGCCGCCGAAGACCAGCCAGATGATGTTGAGCAGAGTACGCATGAGGGTTTTGATTGCCTTTCGCGGGGCGCGTCGTGCGCCGACCTTCTCCAGTGTGCCGGGTCGCATCGCCGCGGGCCGGGCAGGGCAGGGCAGGGTCAGGGACGAGTGGGGGGTCAGGCGCTCGCCATCATCCGGCCCGCACGGATGCTGCGCCGCCACCCGGACACCCCGCAACTCGCCACCTGGCGCGCCGCCACCCGGACACCCCGCAACTCGCCACCTGCGCGCCGCCCCCCGCGGGCACCCGCAACTCGCCACCTGCGCGCCGCCCCCACGCGGGCACCCGCGACTCGCCACCTGGGCGCCGCACCCGGACCCCCGCCGGCGGCACCCCGCAACGGCCTGACCCCGCGTGCCCCCTTCGCCGACCTCTCCACACCGCGCGGTCGAGGTGCCTCAGGGATGCGCAGTTGCCCCCGCGTGGTGACGCGGCCCGACGTGCGCAATGAGGAGAGCGCGGAGCAGCCGCTCACCTGCGCGCGGCTACCCTGACCCCATGGACGAACCCCGTGCGCGCGTGCAGCGCGAGGTGGTGTCGTTCGTCCGCCGCAGCGCCCGCATGAACGAAAGCCAACTCAAGGCCTGGACGCATCTGCAGCATTGGGTGGTCTCGGTTCCGACGCGACAACTCTCCACGTCCATCGCCCCCGAAGCCCGCGTCGACTGGCCCGCGGTGTTCGGACGAGAGGCGCCCCTGGTGGTCGAACTGGGAGGCGGCACCGGCGACGTGATCGCGGCCGTGGCCGCGCGGCACCCCGATCGAGACTTCATCGCCTTCGAGGTGTTCGAACCCGCGGTGGCCAGCACCCTGTCGAAATGTGCGCGTGCCGGGGTGACCAACGTGCGGGTGGTGGTCGCCAACGGCGTGGACGGGCTCACCACCCTGATCGATGAGGCCGCACTCAGCGAGCTGTGGACCTTCTTTCCCGACCCCTGGCACAAGGCGCGCCACCATAAGCGCCGCCTGGTCTCGCCCGATTTCGCCGCAGTGGCCGCCCACACTCTGGCCCCGGACGGGCTGTGGCGGCTGGCCACCGACTGGGAGGATTACGCGCTGGCGATCCGTGCGGTGCTCGATGCGAACCCGCGGCTGCAGAACTGTCACGACGGCTGGGCGCCGCGGTGGCAGGATCGTCCGCAGAGCCGGTACGAGGCCAAAGGGCTGGCCGCGGGCCGCACCATCTACGACCTGTGCTACCGGCGAACGCGAGAGAGGAGGGACCCGTGAGGCTTCGTCTCGACATCGCCTACGACGGCACCGAGTTTCACGGCTGGGCCGGCCAGCCCGGCCTGCGCACGGTCCAGGAGGAGCTAGAAGCATGGATTCCGCGGGTGCTGCGGCTTGCCGAACCGGTCACCCTCACCTGCGCCGGACGCACCGACGCCGGCGTGCACGCCCGCGGTCAGGTCGCCCATCTCGATCTGCCCGAGCCGGACGATGCCGAACGCACCGTCGCCGACCTGACCTACAAGCTGCGCAACGTGCTACCGCCGGACGTGGTGGTGCGCCGGGTCAGCGTGGCCCCGCCCGGCTTCGACGCCCGGTTCTCGGCGATCTGGCGCCGCTACGTGTACCGGATCGCCGACGCCACCCCCGACCCGCTGCTGCGCATCCACGTCACACCGATGCGCACCGAACTCGACCTCGGTCGGATCAACGCGCTGGCTCCACGACTGATCGGACTGCACGACTTCGCCGCCTTCTGCAAGGCCCGCGAGGGTGCGACCACGATCCGCAACCTGCAGCACCTGTCGGCGCGGCGCACCTGGGGCGACGTGGCCGAGATCACCGTGCGGGCCGACGCGTTCTGTCACTCGATGGTGCGCTCACTGGTCGGCGGATTGGTCGCGGTGGCCACGGCTCGACGCGAGCCCGACTGGCTGATCGGTCTACTGGGCGCGTCCGAGCGGGCGGGTGAGATCAAGGTGATGCCCGCGTGTGGGCTGACCCTCGAAGAGGTCGGGTATCCGCCCGATCGAGAGTTGGCGGCGCGGGCACGCGAGGCGCGGGCCGTCCGAACCCTGGAGTCGGAGTGAGCCACTACTTCACCGCCCCCACCGGCCCCGAGAAGCGGCGCACCCTCGACGTGCGGTTCTGGGACACCGACTGGCGGTTCACCACCGCCAACGAAGTGTTCAGCGGCGACGGTCTGGATCTCGGCACCGCCGTTCTGCTCCGCGAAAGCACACCGCCGGCCGACGCGACCCGACTGCTCGAC
>DAOSUG010000028.1:0-2626 GCA_035378545.1 Micropruina sp.
CGTCGACCAGCCGGTCGAGCAGCGCGAGCAGTTGCTCGACGTCGGCCAGGTGCAGGCCGGTGGTCGGCTCGTCCAGAATCAGCACGCCGCCCGCATCGCCCATGTGCGTGGCCAGCTTGAGCCGCTGCCGCTCACCGCCCGAGAGCGTGGTCAGCGGCTGGCCGAGGCTCAGGTAGCCCAGGCCGACATCGTCCAGCCGTTCGAGAATGGCATGGGCGGCGGGCGTCCGGGCGTCCCCCGAGCCGAAGAACCCCCGCGCCTGCGACACCGGCATCGCGAGCACCTCGCTGATGTCCCTGCCGCCGAGCGTGTAGTCCAGCACGGACGCCTCGAACCGCTTGCCCTCGCACACCTCGCAGGTGGTGGCCACGCCCGCCATCATCGCCAGGTCGGTGTACACCACGCCGGCGCCCTTGCAGTTCGGGCAGGCACCCTCGGAGTTCGAACTGAACAGCGCCGGCTTCACCCCGTTGGCCTTGGCGAACGCTTTGCGGATCGGGTCCAGCAGACCGGTGTAGGTCGCCGGGTTGCTGCGCCGCGAGCCCTTGATGCCGGTCTGGTCGATGGTGACCACGCCGTCGCGTCCGGCCACGGAACCCTGAATCAGCGAACTCTTGCCCGAACCGGCCACCCCGGTCAGCACCACCAGCACCCCGAGTGGAATGTCCACGTCGACGTTCTGCAGGTTGTTCGTGGACGCCCCGCGAACCTTCAGCGCGCCGGCGGGCGTGCGCACCGACGGCTTCACCGACGCCCGGTCGTCGAAGTGCCGTCCGGTCAGGGTGTCGCTGGTGCGCAACTGCTCAACGGTGCCCTCGAACACCACCTCGCCGCCGGCCGAGCCGGCGCCCGGGCCGAGGTCGACGACGTGGTCGGCGATCGCTATCGTCTCGGGCTTGTGCTCGACCACCAGCACCGTGTTGCCCTTGTCGCGCAGCTGCAGCAGCAGGTCGTTCATGCGCTGGATGTCGTGCGGGTGCAGCCCGATGGTCGGTTCGTCGAACACGTAGGTGACGTCGGTCAGCGACGAGCCGAGGTGCCGGATCATCTTGGTGCGCTGCGCCTCGCCGCCCGACAGCGTGCCGGCCGGACGGGCCAGGCTCAGGTAGCCCAGACCGATCTCGACGAATGAGTCGAGCACGTGCCGCAGCGAGGTCAGCAGCGGCGCGACCGACGCATCGTCCAGCCCCCCGACCCACTGCGCCAGGTCGCTGATCTGCATGGCGCAGGCGTCCGCGATGCTGATGCCGTTCACCTTGGACGACCGCGCCGCCGCGGTCAGCCGGGTGCCGTCGCACTGGGGGCAGGTGGCGAAGGTGACCGCCCGCTCGACGAAGGCGCGAATGTGCGGCTGCATGGCGTCCACGTCCTTGGCCAGGAACGACTTCTGGATCTTCGGGATCAGGCCCTCGTAGGTGACGTTGATGCCCTCGACCTTGATGCGGGTCGCCTCCTTGCGCAGCAGGGTGTCGAGCTCGCGCTCGGTGAAGTCGCGGATCGGCTTGTCGGGATCGAAGAACCCGCTGCTGCGGTAGATGCGGCCGTACCAGCCCTCCATGCTGTAGCCGGGAATGGTCAGCGCGCCCTGGTTGAGCGACTTGGAATCGTCGTAGAGCGCGGTCAGGTCGAAGTCGGTGACCGCGCCGGTGCCCTCGCAGCGCGGACACATGCCGCCGGTGATGCTGAAGCTGCGCCGCTCCTTGGTGGTGGTGCCGCCCTTCTCGATGGTGACCGCCCCGGCGCCGCTGATCGAGGCCACGTTGAACGAGAACGCCTGGGACGACCCGATGTGCGGCTGGCCGAGTCGGCTGAACAGGATTCTGAGCAGGGCGTTCGCGTCCGTCGCCGTGCCCACCGTGGAGCGGATGTTGGCCCCCATCCGTTCCTGGTCGACGATGATCGCGGTGGTCAGGCCGTCCAGCAGGTCGACGTCCGGACGGTTCTGGTTCGGCATGAACCCCTGCAGAAAGGCGCTGTAGGTCTCGTTGATCAGCCGCTGGCTCTCGGCGGCGATGGTGCCGAACACCAGCGAGCTCTTGCCCGACCCCGAAACCCCGGTGAACACCGTCAGCCGGCGTTTGGGCAGCTCGATACTGACGTTCTTCAGGTTGTTCTCGCGGGCACCCTGGACCCGGATCAAGTCATGGCTGTCGGCGGTTCGCTGCGGCATCGCGGCCCTCTCTGCACGGCCGCCCGTCGCAGGCCGTGGGCAGCCACCCTAACGCGCCCGTCCGGGCGCTGCCCCCTGGATCAGGTCAGGGCTACCGGGGGCTACCGGCCGTTAGCTGCCGGATCCGGCTCGCTGGTCGCGGACGGGTCGTGCACCAGCGCCGCGACCCGCGCGCTGAGCAGCGTCACCATCGCGATGGTGATCAGGGCACCCAGCAGCATGGCTGTCGCCTCGCCGTCCACGAGCACACCCATGGTCTTGCCCAGTGCCGCGGCACCGATCGGCACGCCCAGCTGGGCGGCGGTGGTCAAAGCGATCGGCAGCGGCTGCCGGGTCAGCGCCATCAGCCCGTGGGCGAGCAGCGCGGCCGTCCCGAGCGCCACGCCCAAGCCGATGGCGGTCGGGTTGGCCGCGATCGCCCGCAGATCGAGCGAACTGCCGAGCCAGACGAAGAAG
>DAOSUG010000028.1:2636-10567 GCA_035378545.1 Micropruina sp.
GAGGTGGCGCAGGTCGATGGAGGCTCCCAGCCAGACGAAGAAGATCGGGGCGAAGAACCCCTCGGTCAGGGCGAAGGTCTGGTTCGCCACGCGGCGCGGCTCGCCCGCGGCCGACATCGCCAGCCCCATCGCGAACCCGGCCAGCATCACCGAGACCCCGAGACCCACAGCGATCGCCGAGAGCGTGAACAACAGGGTCAGGGTGACCCGCAGCTCCATGGCGAGACCGCGCCGCTCACTCACCTGATGGACGCGCCCGCGCAGCCCGCTGCGCTGCGACCACCACAGCAGCAGAAAGAACACCGCAGCCACAGCCAGGACCGCAACGGCACCGAGCCCGGCCCGGGCCGCATGCGCGGGGTCGAGCACCAGCGGAAGCGCGACGATGCAGGCGGCGTCCGCGACGGCCAGTTGCACCAGCATCTGCAGCCCGGCAGGGGTATTCACCTCGAGGCCACCCAGGCTGGGCAACACGATGCCGGCGGACGACGACGCGATCAGCACCGCATACAAGGCTGCGTGACCGGTGCCGAACAGGTGCGCGATCAGCAGGCCGAGCGGTGCGGCCAGCACCCCGACGCCGAGCGCTCGCAGTACTCCCACGCGCAGGCCGCCGAGCATGGCCCGCTGCCGCAACGGCACATGGGTGCCGGCCACGAACATCACCAGAGCGAAGCCGATCTGCGCCAGAAACGACAGCGTCACATCGCTCGATTCGATCACCCCGAAGCCCGATTGACCCAGCACCACCCCCACCAGCAGCTCACCGATCACCACCGGAATGTGCGCCAGTCGGTTCAGGCTGACGATCGGCCCCAGCAGCGCCACGCCGCAGATCAGGGCGAGCAGCGCGAAACTCACGGATCGGCCACGACGGCGGGCACGTCACTGTTCTCGTCGGTGAGGTAGCAGGCACAGACCCGGTGGTAGCCGTCCGCGATCTGCAGGGGGACGCCGTGGCGCAGGTCGCCCCGAACCAGCAGGATCGGCGACAGCGGCTCACCGGCCGCGATCTTGGCCAGGTCGGAGGCGACGTGCGCGTTGTCGGCCGGCAGCAGGCGCAACTGGGCGGCCCGCAGCAGGTCTTTGGCCTTGACGTGCTCGATCGTGCCGGCCTGCAACCGCCGGATCAGCTGATCGACCGTGGCTGCATCGGCGATCAGGCTCAAATACGACGCGGCCGCCGGAAAGTCATGCGGCTGCGGAGCGGGAAGCCAACGCACCGGTTGACCGTGCTTGTCATCGGGTTTCGCCATCTCGACCTTTCGCCTGGGCAACTGTAGGCCGTCCGAACGAAGTCTCACCCCGGGTCCGCGCGCCAGCCGCGAGATCGGCGGCGGCGAGCATCACCTGCTCGACCAGGTGCCCGCGACCGCGGGCAACCTCACGCGGCGATCACGGGCGACCGGTCAGCGGTCGCGACGCTCGCGGGCGGCCGGTCGGCGGTCAGGACGCGGTTCGGATCGGCTGCACGGTCGGGTCGTAGAGGGCGGCGTGCCCGGCGGTCACCGTCCAAACCTCCAACTCGACCAGGCCGGCGATGTCGCGAGCGATCGAACGCACCCGCTCGAGCCAGGCCCGTCCGGAGCGACCGGTCACGAGCTTGCCCGGAACGGCCAGGCCGATCACCCGGCCGCCCGCGGCGAGCCGACCCGCCACCTCTTCGAACGCGGTCTCGAGGTCATCGAGTTCGGCGAGCCGCTCGGCCACATGCGGCGGCCGATGCACGCCCCGACCCGCGTCGGCTTCGGCGGCAAAGGCAGGCCGCGGCAACTGGTACAGCCGCACCTGACGCTCACCCGCCCACTGCACCGGGCCGGCTTGTTGAGCGGCCGGGCCGAGGGCACCGAGCAGGCCGTGGGCGACTAGAAGGATGCGATCACTGGGTGCTTCATCGATGAAGTCGTACATGAAGTCAAGCTTTCTGATGTGGGGTGATGCTGCGGGTCAGCTGCTTTCGAGTGCGATGACTTGAAAGCGGGATCCGAGGTCAAGAGCCGGGCCGGTCATGAAAGATACGCGATGCTCGGTGCATCTCGGATGCAGGTGGGTGGCGGACAATCAGCTGTGTGTCAACGCCAACACATGCGTACCCAACAACACACGTTCACAGTAGTGAGGACCCCCGAACGCATGGCAATCGATGGCATTGAGACCCCCTCAGTGAACATGGTTCGAATCTAAAACAGAATGCCCGGGATCACAAGCGAGAAATGTAAACATCTCATGAACATGATTTGTGTCGGATGCGCGCATATTACGGGTTACGCATGGCATTAACCCGCACCGTGTCCCGCGAGCACCGGTCATACGAATCGACCGGCGTCGCGGGCGCGGTGCCGAACGGGTCAGTCGAGCAGGTCGGCGTACAGCGGGGTGCTCAGGTAGCGCTCGCCCCAGTCGGGTGCCACCACGACGATGGTTTTGCCGGCGTTGGCGGGGTCGGCGGCCAGGTCGGCGGCCGCCCGCAATGCCGCGCCGGAGCTGATGCCCAACAGCAGGCCTTCCTGCTTGGCCACCCGCTTGGCCCAGTCGATCGCGTCGTCCGAGGTGACCTTGATGATGCCGTCGAACGCGTCACGATCGAGAATCGAGGGCACGAAGCCCGGGCTGATGCCCTGGATCTTGTGCGGACCCTTGGGCTCGCCCGACAGCACCGCCGACTCGGCGGATTCGACGGCGTACAACTGCACGCCCGGCTTGCGTTGTTTGAGCACCTGGCCGACGCCGGTGATGGTGCCCCCGGTGCCGACACCCGAGACCACGATGTCGACCGTGCCCTCGGTGTCGGCCCAGATCTCTTCGGCCGTGGTGCGGCGATGCACCTCGACATTCGCCGCATTGTCGAACTGACGAGCCAGAATGGCACCCGGGATCTCGGCGGCGATCTCGGCCGCCCGCCGGTTCGCCCCGGGCACCCCGTCCGCGCCGGGGGTGAGCACCAGTTCGGCACCCAACGCGCGCAGCACCGCGCGACGCTCCTTGCTGAAGGTCTCGGGCAGGGTGATGATCACCCGGTAGCCGCGGGCCGCGCCGACCCAGGCCAGCGCGATGCCGGTGTTGCCGGACGTGCCTTCGACGATCGTGCCGCCCGGCTGCAGCGAACCGTCCGCCTCGGCGGCGTCGATGATCGCCACACCGATCCGGTCCTTCACCGAGTTGGCCGGGTTGTAGTACTCGAGCTTGGCGAGCACGATCGCCTCGCTGTCGCCGTAGAGCCGGTTGAGTTGGACCAGCGGGGTGCGTCCGATCAGCTCGGTCGCATCTTTGAAGTAGGCCATGGTTGTGTGTTCCTCCCGTGATGAAGTGAATCCAGATTGGTAATGCGTTGCGCTCAGGCGGCCTGGGCCCCCGCCACAGAGTCCAGCGCGTCGAGCACGTCCGCACGACGGGCAGCCCCGACGATGCGGTGCCGCACCGCTCCGCTGCCGTCCAGCAGCAGCACGGTGGGCGTGCGAGTGATGCCGAACTGTGCGACGAGATCGAGCCGGCGCTCGGCGTCCAGGTCGATGTGCGCAACCGACGGCCGCTCGCCGGTCAGTTCCGCCAGCAGCGTGTGGGTGGCCCGACACGGCGCACAGACGCTGGACGAGAACTGCACGAACGTGGCGCGGCTGCCCAGGGGTGCGCCCAGCTGGGCTGCGTCCAGGCGGGGGGTGTCGTCGCCGCTGGTGGACGCCCCCACGGCGCGGGCCCGTCCGTCGGTCAGGGCGCGGTAGCCTCCGAACGCGAGCGCGACGGTCAGCGCGGCGAGCACGATCCAGACCCCGGTCATCGGGCCAGCACCCGCGTGCCGAGCAGGTAGATCTCGCAACCCAGGCAGAAGTTGAAGATCGCGTTCAGCAGGGCCGCCACGAGCGCGAACCCGATCGCCACGTAGAACAACACGCTCAGGCCCGCGATCGCGCCGATCAGGCCCACCACCGCAAAGGCCAGGCCGACGGTCTGCGCGAACCGGGGCGGACGGGCGTCCTCGAGTTCGGTGGGCGGGGCCAGCCGCGGACGGACCGCGCTGCGGAAGATCAGCCCCCACGGGCTGTACGACAGACCCAGCAGTGACCCGGCGGCGAACGCCAGGGTCTGCACGACCAGGATCCACAACCCCGCGCCGGGGCCGAGAATCAGGGTCAGCGCCAGCAGGCCGGCGGTGATCGCGGCCGTGAACCGCTGGCCGCGTGGATCGATGAGTGGGTGCTTGGCCACGGTCTGAGCGGTGGATGACATCGGAGGTCCTTCGAGGCAGTTCGTTGGTGGAGTTCTGCCTGACACCGCTCTGCGAGAGCCGCAGTTGCGTTGGGGGTGACCGCAGCGAGGGCGCGATCGGAAGAGGCGGTCGTCAGGCCGTCAGCGGCAGCGACAACACATTCGCACGCAGACGCGCGCCACGAGTGGTGCGAGGCGTCCGGCGAACATGAAGACAATGGTATCACCAACAAAGGAGGCAGCAGGACGTGACGGGTGTCGCCGGGGGAATGGGCGGCTGGGTCGATGCCGGGTCACCGATCGCGAACGGACAGGAACTCGCGGGTCGCGGCCTGCCGCGGAGCGTCCAGCACCTGCGCGGGCGAACCCTGCTCGACCACGACGCCGTCCGCCAGAAAGACCACCCGGTCGGCGGCCTGCCGGGCTAAGCCGAGTTCGTGGGTGGCCATCACGATGGTCGATCCGGCGGCCTTGAGCTCGCCGACCAGGTCGAGCACCTCGCCGACTAGGGGTTGGCCGGAGTGAGCCGGCACGTCGAGCTTTCGCTAACCTGAGCCATGCTCGCGCTCCTGGTGATCGGTGGCCTCGCGGCCCTGATCGCGGGCGCGGAACTCGTGGTGCGCTACGGCTCGCTGCTGGCGCGCAGCATGGGCGTGCCGCCGATGATCGTCGGGCTCACCATCGTGTCGATCGGCACCAGCGCACCCGAACTGGCGGTCGGCATCGACGCCATGCGGGTCAACGCGGGGTCGCTGGCGGTCGGCAACATCGCCGGCACCAACATCGTCAACCTGCTGCTGATCCTCGGTTTGAGCGCGGCGATCCGGGCGATCGATTTCGACCGCCGCACGCTGGTGCTCGATCTACCCGCGATGGCGGTGGCTGCGGTGCTGGTGTTCGGGCTCAGCTTCGACGGCCAACTGCAGCAGTGGGAGGGCATCCCCCTGGTGCTGGTCGCCGTGGCCTACACGGTGCTGCTGGGTTGGTGGACGCGTCGCGAACACCTCAGCACCTCGGACGAGATCTCTGCTGATCTCGCCGTCGAGGCCCGCATCACCGCGCCGGCCGAGTACCGACGCCGCCGGCTGGTGTGGTTTCTGCTCCTGCTGCTGGCCGGCATCGCCGTCATCGTGGTGGGCGCCGACTGGCTGGTGCGGGGATCGGTCGAACTGGCCCGCGTATTCGGGGTCTCGGACGCCTTCATCGGTCTCACCGTGGTGGCCATCGGAACCTCGGCGCCCGAACTCGTGACCGCTCTGGTGTCGACCCTGCGGGGCGATCGTGACATCGCGGTCGGCAACCTGATCGGCTCCAGCGTCTACAACCTGACGCTGATTCTCGGGGTGCCGGTGCTGGTCGCGAACGGATCGGGCCCGATCGAGAACTACCTGTTGCACATCGACCTGCCGCTGATGGTGGGCGTCTGCCTGCTGTGCGTGCCCCTGTTCCTGACCGGACGCCGACTCTCGCGCGCTGAGGGTGCATGCATGGTGGCCGGTTACGCCCTCTATCTCGGCTACCTGCTGATCGCCCGCAGTTGAGTAGCCACCCCGGATCGGCCCAGAAGACGGATCAGGGCTGCTCGATCAGCGTCAGGGTGGCCCGCTGAGCAGCGCCGCCGCGCACAAACTCGACCTCGACCTGGTCACCGACCTTCGCGCTGACCAGAAGCCACGCCAACGAAAGGCTGCTGGCCGGCTGCCCCGCGATGGTGGTGATCACGTCACCGCGCCGCAGGCCCGCCCTGGCGGCGGGACCGTCCGTGGCGACCGCCTGCACGAACAGCCCGGCCTTCGCCCCGTACCGATTGGCCAGGGCCGGGGTGATGTCGGCGGTCTGGGCACCGATCCAAGGGTGCGTGGCGCGTCCGCTGGCAAGAATCTCGGACGTGATGCGGCTCGCGGTCGACGACGGCACTGCGAAGTTGATGCCGACGCTGCCTCCGCCGGCGACGCCGCCGGCATCGGGCACCGTCGCCCCGGCGGTATTGACCCCGATCAGCCGGCCGTCGCAGGTCACCAAAGGTCCGCCGGAGTTGCCCGGGTTGATGGCCGCGTCGGTCTGCAGGGCACCGGTGAGGATCGTGGTGCCGCCTGCGCCAGTGGGCACCGGCACGTTGCGGCCGACAGCACTGATGATGCCGCTGGTCACTGTGCCCGACAGGCCCAGGGGCGCACCGAGTGCCACCACGGGCTGGCCCACCACCACGGAGTTGGCGGCGTCGATCGGCAGCGTGGGCAGCCCCGTGCGGGCAACGCGCAGAACCGCGAGGTCGGTGATCGGGTCCGTGCCCACCAGAGTGGCCGGCAGCCGTTCACCGCTGTTCAGCAGCACCTCGATGGTGCCCTTGGTGCCGGCGACGTGAATCACGTGATCGTTGGTCACGATCACGCCGTCGCTGGTTGTGACCGCGCCACTACCGCTGCCGCCCTGGCCGTCGGCGCCGGTCGCGAACACGGTAACGACCGCGGGCAGCACGCTCTGCGCGACCTGCACGGAGTCGCACGAGCCCCCAGCGGCGGCACCGGGTGCGGGTACCGAGGTGAGGCGGGTCGCCGTGAACGCCCCCACCAACCCACCGATCAATCCGAGCGCGAGTCCTGCGACCGCCAACCGCAGCCCGGCGGAACGGGCACCACCGGGGGCACTCATGGTCATGCCTGAACAATAGTTCTCCCGGGGCAGCGCGCGGCCGCGCTGACGTCGGTGGCGTCCGGCACGCTTGTGGCGCGTCGCAGGGTTCGTCCAGCGGCCTCCCTCGCGCGAAACTGCACCACATTCTGGGCCCAGCCACGCTCACACGGCGTCCGCGCCCCCAACGGTGGTGCAGTTTCGCGACGCCAACCGACTCAAAGCGGCCCGGGACGAGGATGGCTGCGTCCGGGACGGGAGTGAGCGGCGCCCTGGACGCACATCGCTGCGACCGCCGGAGCACGGAGTAGGCGGCGCCGGTCGTCCCGTCGCAGGTGCGTCCAGCGGCCTCCCTCGCGCGAAACTGCACCACATTCGGAGCCCAGCCACGCTCACACGGCGGCCGCAGCCCCAACGATGGTGCAGTTTCGCCACCGCCACCCGACTCGCGCAGCCCGGGACGAGGATGGCGCCGGCCCAGCCCGCGGCCGCCCGCACGGAGTGGCCGCCCTCGCCGGGGGCGAGGACGGGCTGCATGCGGGACGCGCGTCGCTGCGGCCGCCGGGCACGGGAGTAGGCGGCGCCGGTCGTCCCGTCACAGGGTGCGTCCAGCAGCCTCCCTCGCGCGAAACTGCACCACATTCTGGGCCCAGCCACGCTCACACGGCGTCCGCGCCCCCAACGGTGGTGCAGTTTCACCACCGCCACCCGATTCGCGCGGCACCCGAAGGGGTGAGGCGACGCCCGGTCTCGCCGCCTGCGCAGGCTGGGTGCGCATCCTCAGGCAAGGGAATATGCCAACCTTTTTGTAAAAAAAACTGATCTGCGGGCGCTGCGCTGATATGCACTACTCATGACCTCCACGCGCGCACATCTGGACGGACCCGCTGCCGACGTCCTGCTCAAGCTGGGCCGCTACTTCACCAAGTGGGATGAGACGGCCGATGGTCGCGCGGTGTTCCGCGAGGGCGGCCGGCAGGGCGATGTGTTCTACCGCGATCGCTGGAGCCACGACAAGGTGGTGCGCTCCACCCACGGGGTCAACTGCACCGGCTCGTGCTCGTGGAAGGTGTACGTCAAGGACGGCATCATCACCT
>DAOSUG010000029.1:0-10502 GCA_035378545.1 Micropruina sp.
GCCGCTCGACCTGCGCGGCCTGTTCTCGCTGGCCGACCTTGACCGCGAGGCGCTGAAGTACCCGGCGTTCCTGCCCCGCACCCACCCCGAGCTGGCCGAGGTCGAAACCGCCAAACCGGCCGACATGTTCGCCGCCCTGAAGCAACGCGACGTGCTGCTGCACCACCCGTACCACTCGTTCGCGACCAGCGTCCAGCGCTTCGTCGAGCAGGCCGCCGCCGACCCCGCCGTGCTCGCGATCAAGCAGACGTTGTACCGCACGTCCGGCGATTCGCCGATCGTGGACGCACTGATCGATGCCGCCCAGGCCGGCAAGCAGGTACTGGCCCTGGTCGAGATCAAGGCCCGTTTCGACGAACAGGCCAACATCGCCTGGGCCCGCAAGCTCGAACGCGCCGGCTGCCACGTGGTGTACGGGCTGATCGGATTGAAGACCCACTGCAAGCTGTCGCTGGTGGTGCGCGACGAGCCGGACGGGCTGCGCCGCTACTGCCACATCGGCACCGGCAACTACAACCCGAAGACCGCGCGCATGTACGAGGACGTGGGGCTGCTCACCGCCAACCCGGTGGTCACCGACGATGTCGCCCGGCTGTTCAACCACCTCTCGGGCATGGGCCAGGAGACCCACTACAAGCGGCTGCTGGTCGCGCCGCACGGCATCCGCCGCGGCTTGATCGAGTTCATCGAGGACGAGATCGCCCACCGGCGCGCGGGCCGTCCGGCCGGCATTCGGATCAAGGTCAACTCGATCGTGGACGAGGCCGTGATCGACGCCCTGTACCGGGCGTCGCAGGCCGGGGTGCCCGTCGACCTGTGGGTGCGGGGCATCTGCACGGTGAAGCCGGGCGTGCCCGGTTTGAGCGACAACATTCGGGTCCGCTCCATTCTGGGTCGCTTTCTGGAGCACAGCCGCCTGTTCTGGTTCGCCAACGACGGCCAGCCTCGGGTGGGCCTGGGCTCGACCGACCTGATGCACCGCAACCTCGACCGCCGGGTCGAAGTGCTGGTCTCACTGACCAACCCTCGCCACATCGCCCAGATCGAGGAGTGGTTCGACCTGGCCTTCGACGAGGGCACCGCGTCGTGGTGGCTCGACCAGAACGGTTGGACGCAACGCACCGCCGACGCCGAGGGCGAGCCGCTGCTCGACAGCCAGGAACACCTGATCCAGCTGGTCAGCCGGCGCCCCGACCCCCGGGTCGTCTGATGGCGGGTTCGCGCCTGGTCGAGGCCGCGGGCGCCGTCGTCCTGCGGCGGGCGAAGGGTCGTCAGGTGCAGGTGCTGTTGATCCATCGTCCGAGCTACAACGACTGGTCGTTGCCGAAAGGCAAGCTCGAGACCGACGAATACCTGGCCGCCGCCGCCGTGCGCGAAACGCGCGAAGAGACCGCCGTGCGCATTCGCTTGGGCCACCCGATCGACCGCATCCAGTACCCCATCCCGACCGGCACCAAACGCGTCGCGTACTGGCTGGGCACCGAACTCGAACAGAAGCGGTTCAAGGCAAACTCCGAGGTCGACCGGCGCATGTGGCTGACGCTGCCGTCCGCAATGAAGCGCATGACCTACGCCGATGAGCGACAACTGCTCGAACAGGCGGTCACCCTGCCGCAGACCACGCCGCTGCTGGTCGTCCGGCACGCCAAGGCGATGGATCGCAAGCATTGGTCCGGCAAGGACCAACTGCGGCAGCTGAACGCCCGCGGACGCCGGCAGAGCAGGCAGCTCGTCCCGCTATTGGACGCCTACGGGGTGCGCGACCTGGCCTCGTCCACGTCGCTGCGGTGCACCAGCACGTTGGGCCCGTACGCCAAGTCTCAGCAACTGGACGTCAGGGGCTGGGCCACGCTGTCGGAGGAGCAGGCGAAGGCGAAGCCGGACGCCGTCCGCAAGCTGATGAAGAGGCTGGTCATCGAGACCGCGCAGGGCGGGGTGCCGCGGGCGATCTGCGGCCACCGGCCGGTGCTGCCGCTGATGCTGGAGGCGCTCGGGGTGCCGGATCGTCCGATGTTGACCGCGGCCGTGCTGGTGGCGCACCTGTCCCCCGAGGGCGAGACCGTCTGCGTGGAGTGGCACAAGCCGCGGGTGTAGCGATTCGTTGGTCGAGCATGTCGAGACCCGCCCACCCACCGTTGGTCGAGACCGAGGTTGCCGAGCGATCTCGAGATCGCCACACGATGGCGGGATACCTCGCCGATTTCGTGTTGCAACCCGAAAGTGTCCGGCTTTCCCGCCAGTGGTCAGCGATCTCGAGATCGTCACTGGCCTCATGTCGGTTCCTGATCGATTCATGCGACGGCCTTGACGGGTCTCGACACCCGCGACCAGCCATGTCTCAACGTGACCATCGGGCACCGACACAGATCCCGGCATTCGCCGGGATGACGGAGGGACGATGACCCGGCCCCGCCCATCCCTCGACCGACCGGACGCGTTGTGCGCAAGACCCCCGGCAGGCCCACCCGGAACCCGCCACCGGGACAGTGATGCCGAGTTCACCCGCTGTTCATACAAGGCAACCCATTGCGTCGATTGGCCTCCCTAGCGTGCGAGGTGGAGCGTCACGCTCCACCCGTTCGTGAAAGGAAAGACGTGAAGATCTCTTCGATCGGTGCGCCGGTGGCTCTGCTCGCCGCAGCTGCGCTGACCCTGTCCGCCTGTGCGGCCAACGAGACCGCCAATCCCGGCACCGGTGGCACCGGTACCGCCGCAGCCAGCACGCTGGCCGGCAAGGGCGCCTCGTCGATGTCCGCGGCGCAGCAGAAGTGGATCGCCGACTACCAGTCCGCCCACCCCGGCGTCACCATCAACTACTCCCCCGACGGCTCCGGTGCGGGCCGCGAGGCGTTCATCTCGGGAGCCGTGCAGTACGCGGGCTCCGACCGTCCGTTCAAGGATGAAGAGCTGGGCAAGGGCAAGTTCGGCGAGTGCACCGCCGAATCGAATGCGCTCGACCTGCCGATCTACGTGTCACCGATCGCGGTGATCTTCAACGTGGACGGCGTGAAGAACCTCAAGCTCGACCCCGACACCCTGGCCGGCATCTTCGCCGGCAAGATCACCAAGTGGAACGATCCCAAGATCGTGGCCACCAACCCCGACGTCACGCTGCCCGACGCGAACATCACCGCCGTGCACCGCTCGGACGACTCGGGCACCACCAACAACTTCACCGACTACCTCAACCAGGCCGCGCCGACGGTGTGGACCGAGGCCGCCTCGGACACGTTCCCGACGGCCTTCGGTGGTGAGGCTGCCAAGGGCACCTCGGCCGTGGTCGACGCTGTCACCACCGGCAAGAACACGATCGGTTACGCGGACGCATCCGCGGCCAAGGAGCTGGGCCACGCCCAGCTTCAGGTGGGCGGCAAGTGGCTGAGCCCGACCGCCGAGGCCGCGGCCAAGATCGTGGACGAGTCCTCGGTGCTGCCCGGACGCTCCGAGCACGACCTGGCGCTCAAGCTGAACCGCCTGTCCAAGGACGCCTACCCGGCGGTGCTGGTGAGCTACGCCCTGGTCTGCGAGGCCTACAAGGACGCCAACAACGCGGCCCTGGTGAAGGGCTTCATCGGCTACGCCGCTTCGACCGAGGGCCAGAAGGCAGCCGCAGAGGCCGCCGGCAGCGCTCCGCTGAGCAGCTCGATGGCCGCCAAGGTCAAGGCCGCGATCGACTCGATCAAGTGAGCCGTCCAGCGTCCGTCCGGGTCACCCGGACGGACGCTGG
Source organism: Micropruina sp. (assembly GCA_035378545.1). GTDB lineage: Bacteria > Actinomycetota > Actinomycetes > Propionibacteriales > Propionibacteriaceae > Micropruina. The sequence continues at coordinate 3,728 of DAOSUG010000029.1, forward strand.
CGGGTCCTGGCGCTTATCGTTCTCAGCAGATTCGAGCGAAAGATGACTTCCGTGACGCAGTCCACCCGGGAGGTGACTCCCGCACCGACGCCCGAGCGTCCTGCCAAGACGTCGCGCGACCGTGTCGGCGATCGTGTGTTCAGCGGCCTGGCCACGGGCTCGGGCATCACCATCCTGGTGATTCTGGCGTTGGTGGCCGGCTTCCTGTTGATGCAGGCGTTCCCGGCTCTGGTGACCTCGCCCGCCGAACTGACGGCGAAGGGCTACGGCGACTTCTGGTCGTGGATCCTGCCTTTCGCCTGGGGCACGGTCTGGTCGTCGTTCTGGGCGCTGCTGATGGCCGTGCCGGTGTCGATCGGCATCGCCTTGTTCATCACCCACTACGCACCACGCCGGTTGGCCGGCACCCTGGGCTACGTGATCGACCTGCTGGCCGCCGTGCCCTCGGTGGTCTTCGGCCTGTGGGGTTCGCTGGTGCTGGCGCCCGCGGTGCAGCCGTTGTACCTGTGGCTGAGCGCCTACCTGGGCTGGATCCCGTTCTTCTCGGGCCAGGCCTCCGGCACCGGACGCACCCTGCTCACCGCCTCGATCGTGCTGGCGGTGATGATCCTGCCGATCGTCACCTCGCTGTCGCGCGAGGTCTTTCTGCAGACTCCGGTGCTGCATCAGGAGGCGGCGCTGGCGCTGGGTGCCACCCGGTGGGAGATGATCACGATGGCGGTGCTGCCCTTCGGCCGCGCCGGCGTGGTGAGCTCGGTGATGCTCGGCCTGGGCCGCGCACTCGGTGAGACCATGGCGGTGGCCATGGTGCTGTCGGGCGCCCCGGTGATCACGCTCGAGATCATCACCTCGCAGAACCCCAACACCATCGCCGCGGTGATCGCGCAGAACTTTCCCGAGGCCTACGGCCTCAAGACCAACCAGCTGATCGCCGGCGGCCTGACGCTGTTCGTGATCACCCTGGTGGTCAACAGCATCGCGCGACTGATCGTCAGCCGGTACAAGGAATTCTCGGGGGCCAACTGATGACTGCGCTCAGCACCTCGACCACGGTCAATCCGCTCACCGCCGGACAACTGCCACGCTACGCCACCTGGGTCGCGCTGGCCGGCTCCCTGCTGGCCGGTGGCGTTCTGGACGCCTCGCTCCTGGGTGGTTTCGATCCGGGCACCACGCTGTTCGTCGGCGCCCTGATCTATCTGCTGGTGATCTATCTGCTTTCTCGCGCCGTCGAAGGGACGCGGCGCGCTGCCGACCGGCTGGCGACCAACCTGGTCACCGGGGCCTTCCTGCTGGCCCTGCTACCGCTGGTCTCGCTGCTGTGGGAGACGCTGTCGACCGGCCTGCCGCGCTTCGACCTGCAGTTCTTCAGCTACTCGATGCGCAACGTGATCGGTGCCGGCGGCGGGGCCGTCCATGCCCTGTACGGCACCCTGATCGTGACCGGTATCGCCACCGTGATCTCGGTGCCGATCGGACTGATGACCGCCATCTACCTGGTCGAGTACGGCCGCGGCGCACTGGCACGTGGCATCACCTTCTTCGTCGACGTGATGACCGGCATTCCCTCGATCGTGGCCGGCCTGTTCGCCTACGCGCTGATGGCGATCGTGTTCGGACCGGGCACCATCAACGGCTTCTCGGGCTCGCTCGCATTGTCGGTGCTGATGATCCCGATCGTGGTGCGCGCCACCGAAGAGTTGCTGCGCATCGTGCCGAACGAGTTGCGCGAGGCGTCCTACGCGCTCGGGGTGCCGAAGTGGCGCACGATCGTGTCCGTGGTGCTGCCCACCTCACTCTCGGGCATCGTGTCCGGCGTGATCCTGGCGATCGCCCGGATCATCGGTGAGACCGCGCCGCTGATGATCGCCGCGGGCTTCACCAACTCGATCAACACCAACCCGTTCGCCAACCCGATGATGACGCTGCCGGTCTTCGTCTACGACCAGTACGCCCACCCCGGCGTGCAGCGCGAGTTCTACACCGAACGCGCGTGGACCGGCGCTCTCACCCTGATCGTCCTGGTCATGGTGCTCAACCTCATCGGACGTTTCATCGCCGCCCGCTTCAGCCCGAAGACCGGGCGCTGACCAAGGAGTCACACACCATGTCGAAGAGGATCGAGGTCAATGACCTCAACTGCTTCTATGGCAAGTTCAAGGCCGTCGAGGACGTCACGATGACCATCGAACCACGGTCGGTGACTGCGTTCATCGGCCCGTCCGGCTGCGGCAAGTCAACGTTTCTGCGCACCCTGAACCGCATGCACGAGGTGATTCCGGGCGCCTACGTCGAGGGTGAGGTTCTGGTCGACGGCAACAACCTGTACGGCCCCGGCGTCGACCCGGTCAACGTGCGCCGCCAGGTGGGCATGGTGTTCCAGCGGCCCAACCCGTTCCCGACCATGTCCATCAAAGACAACGTGCTGGCCGGTTACCGGTTGAACAAGCAGCGCATGAAGGCGTCCGAGGCTGAAGAGCTCCTGGAGAAGTCGCTGCGCAGCGCCAACCTGTGGGAAGAGGTCAAGAACCGCCTGGACAAGCCCGGCTCCGGCCTGTCCGGCGGCCAGCAGCAGCGTCTGTGCATCGCCCGGGCGATCGCCATGCAACCCGAGGTGCTGCTGATGGACGAGCCGTGCTCGGCCCTCGACCCGATCTCGACGCTCGCCGTCGAGGACCTGGTGCAGGAACTCAAAGAGACTTACACGATCGTGATCGTGACGCACAACATGCAGCAGGCCGCCCGGGTGTCGGACGAGACCGCGTTCTTCAACATCGCCGGCACCGGCGCCCCGGGCAAGCTGATCGAGATGGGCTCCACCGAGAAGATCTTCTCCACCCCCGACGTCCAGGCCACCGAGGACTACATCACTGGCCGTTTCGGCTGAGCTGTAGGGCGGGGGTGATTCCTCCCCTGGGTGCCGAGCGCCCCCCTAACTTTCCGTGGCCTGCGTACCTACGCCGGCGCTGGATGGTTAGGGGGGCGCTCGGCGTTGACCCAGCGGAGACCGGTTCTAGGGGTGCGATTCCTCACCCTGGCGCTTGGCGGCGGCTGTCTACACTCGTGACGTGAGCAGCGCAGGATGGTATCCCGACCCGGGTGGCCAGCCGGGCATGTACCGCTACTGGACGGGTTCGTCCTGGTCTGCGGCGATCACCAACAACCCGATGCAGAGCCCGCCCGCCGACGGTATCGGTGCGCCACCGCGTCCGGTCGGCCAGCAGACCTGGGGCCCTGACCCGCAGCAACGCCGCCGTCAGACCGGCTGGTGGCTGGCCGTCGGTGCCGTCGTGGTGGTGCTGGCGGTGATCGCCTACCTCGCGATCCGCAACCTCGGCGGTCTGCTGGGGGGCGACCCGTCCGCGGGTTCCAATCCCACCCAGGCCGTGTGCCCCAAACCGGTGACGACGACCGCGTCCCCCGCCCCCGACCCCAATGACGGACGAGTGCACGGCGGCGCTCTCTCGTACCCGCGGCTGGGTAGTCCCTGGAGCCCGCCCGAGGTTGAGACCCGCGTACCCTTCGGCCGCGACGTGCTCACCCAGACCGTGCTGATCCAGGCCAGCTACAAGCCGACCGGTAGCTGGGTGGCGTCGGTGCTGGTGGGCGAACTCATCGCCGGCGACGGGTTCTTCAGCCCCCAGCAGGGTTCCGAGATCGTGGTCAAGTGCAGCATGGGCGTCTTCTACGACGACGCCGAGGTGGTGCGCGACGACAAGGTCAACAAGGCCACCAAGGTCGACGGAAAGGACGCCTGGCTGGTCGAAACCCATCTGTCGTTCGACATTCCGAACCTGAACACCAAGGGTGAACTCGCCATCATCTTGATCGTGGCGACCAAGGCCGACTCGTCCAGCATCTTCTACGCCTCGATTCCCGACAACGCCGACCGGCAGCTGTTGACCGACGCCCGAGCCGCCATGGCCGACCTGCGCGTCGAAGGCTGAGTGATCCGTCGATCGCGACCCACGCCGCACCATCGCCACGACCGTGGCTGGCCACGGGTTCGCGCTGGTGTCCGACCCATTCGCTCAGCCGCAGGGCAGCAGTCCCTGCTCGACCTTCAGGGTCAGCATGCGGGTGGCCGACCGTTCGACAGCCGTCGCGACCGCTCCGCTCGACTTCGCCGCGGCCACGATGCCGTCCACGAACTCGTCCGCCAGGGTCGGGTCGGCCGTGATCGCGACGTCTCCGCCGGCCTTCACGAACCGGATTGCCCGCTGCTTGGCCGGCACCGCAGCCACCGATCTGGCGGACCCGAGGTCGTCCGAGATGACGACCCCCGCAAAGCCGAGGTCGCGGACGATGCCGATCACCGACGGCGAGAACACCGCCGGTTGATGCGCGTCGATGCGGGTGTAGGTGACGGTCGACACCATAATGCTCGGCACGCTCGACTCGATGGCGGCCTGAAACGGGCGCAGCAACGCATCGTGGGGCGTCGTCGCCGTGTCGCGCACACCGGCGGCGAAGTCGGTGTGGCCGACCACGCGTCCGATGCCGGGAAAGTGCTTGGCCGAGGTAGCCACGCCCGCGGTCTGCATGCCGTCGATGAACGAGGTCACCTTGCCCGCCACCGTCGTCGGGTTGGCGCCGTAGCCGCGTCGCAGCGCACCGATCGGCTCGTTGCGCCTGCCCATGCTCGCCGGGACCACGTCGGCGACCGGGGCCAACGTCCAGTGCACTCCGGCGGCGGCGAGTTGCCGGCCCCACCGCGTGGCGCGTGATCGCAGGGTGGTGTTGGTCCAGGTGGCCTGGACACTCGCGGCGGGAATCGCCTCGAAGCCCGGGCCCTTCAGGCGCTGGACGGTGCCGCCCTCCTGGTCGGCCGCCACCAGCACCGGCACCTTCTGGCCCTTCCAGGCCAACCGGCCGGTGACCCTCTTCACCCCAACCACCCCGTCCGTGCGCGTGCCCATCAGGATCACCGAGCCGATGTGGTGCCGACGCAGCGCGGTCAACTCGGACGACCCCGCGTCCGTGATGCCCACCATCACCAACTGCCCCGCGCGTTCGGGCAGTGACATGCCTTCGACCAGTTGCGCCGCGCATTGGACGGGCGTCGGCACCTTGCTGGTCGGCACCGCCGAGCCGCTCGCACCCCCGGTGGACGGGCCGGGCGACGCAGCGGCCGAGCCGGACGCCGGGCGTGAGGCGGTTTCAGCGACGCGGCCGGCCGACTCACCGGGACCCTGACCGCTCGGCAGTTGACCACCACTACATCCGGCCGTCAGGACCGCGGTCGCGACGACGACGCCGATCGCCGCCGACACCGGCCTCACAGGTCGAGCGCGAGCAGCGCGTTCTCGACCACCTCGGTGAGCGCCGGGTGGATCCAGTACTGGCCGCGGGCCATGCTCGGCACGTCAAGGTCGAAGCTCATCGCCTGAATCAGCGGCTGGATCAGCGTGGTGGCCTCGGGGCCCAGAATGTGCGCGCCGAGCAGCTTCTTGGTGCGCGGGTCGGCGATCAGCTTGACGAAGTGGCTCTCGTCTTCCATGGCCCAGCCGTAGGCCACCGTGCCGTAGTTCTGCCGGGCGGTCACGAACGGTCGCCCCGTGAGCTCGGCCTGCTGTTCGGTCAGCCCGACCGCGGCGATCTGCGGGTCGCTGAACACCGCGTGCGGAATGAACCGGTGGTCGGCGCTGATCATGCGTCGCGGGTGCAGCAGGTTGTACTGCACCACCCGCGCCTCGTGGTTGGCCACGTGCTTGAGCTGGCTGGCGGACGACACGTCACCCAACGCGAAGATGCCCTTGACCACGGTCTGCTGGTGTTCATCGACGACCACCCGACCGTCGGGGTGGGTGGTGACCCCGGTGGCCGCGAGGTTCAGCAGGTCGCCGTTGGGCACCCGTCCGAGCGCGATCAGCACCTGCTCGGCCTCGAAGTCGTAGTGCATGCCGTCGGGGTCGACGCTCTCGACGATCACCGTGTCGCGCTCGGTGCACTCGATGCCGATCACGCGCTGCTTGAGCCGCACGTTGACCCGTTTGGCCAGCTCTTCGGTGAACGCCTGGGCGATGTCGGCGTCTTCTTTGCGCAACAGCACCTCGGATCGCTGCAGCATGGTCACCTCGGTGCCGAAGCTGGCGAAGACGTGCGCGAACTCGGCGGCCACGAAGCCGCCGCCGATGATCACCAGCGATTTGGGTAGCCCAGGCAGTCGCATGATGTCGTCGGAGGTGTGGACGCGCTCGGCGACGCGCGGGTCGTCCATGCCCTTCAGCACGGGAATCTGCGGACGTGACCCTGCCGCGAGTACGAACTTGTCGGCGGTGATGGTCTCGTCGCCGACGAGCAACTGCTTGGGCCCGGTGAACGAGGCGGCCTCGCGGTAGAGGGTGACGTTGGCGTTGCTGCGCCGCCACTGCTCGCCGCCCTCGCTGATCGGGTCGATGCGGCCGAAGATGCGATCGCGAATGCCGGGCCAGTCGGCGTGCACGTTGCCGATGCTGACCCCGACCCGCTCGGCCCGCTCGGGCGACGAGGCCAACTCGGCCGGGTAGACGTACATCTTGGTCGGGATGCAGCCCACGTTGAGGCAGGTGCCGCCGAAGCGTTCGCCCTTGTCGACCAGCGCGACCTGCTGGTCACTGAACTGGTCGTCGATGATGCTGTTGCCCGAGCCCGAGCCGATCACGCAGAGGTCGAAGTGGCGCATGGGCCGATTGTGTCACCCCGGTGTGACAGGCGGTGCGCATGCACGGCTACATTGCCTGGGTGCAGAGAAGATACGTCACCGTCGTGGTGATGGGCATGGCCCTGCTGGTCG
>DAOSUG010000030.1:0-5454 GCA_035378545.1 Micropruina sp.
ACTGCCTGTCGATCCGAGGGGTGGCCCGCGAGGCCGGGCAGGCGCTCGGCGTGCCGTTCACCGACGTCGTGGACAGGGTCGTTCCGGCACCGGTCTCGGCCGGCTACCCCGTGGTGCTGGACGACCCGGCGTGCTCACTCTTCGTCGCCCTGGGGGTCTCGGGCATCGACCCGGCCGCGACCTCGCCGCGCTGGTTGCAGCGGCGGCTGAGCGCGGCGGGCATGCGGTCGATCTCGCTACCCGTGGACGTGACCAACTACGTGATGCTCGAGGTCGGGCAGCCCTTGCATGCCTACGACGCACGCAAGCTGCAGGGGCCGATCCGGGTGCGCAAGGCGTCCGAGAACGAGAGCATCGTGACCCTGGACGACGTGCGGCGCTCGCTGTCGTCCGACGACCTGCTGATCACCGACGATTCCGGCCCGATCGGCATCGCCGGCGTGATGGGCGGTGCCAGCACCGAGTGCGATCCGGCGACCACCGGCATCGTGCTCGAGGCGGCCGCGTTCGATCCCCCCACGATCTCGCGCTCGATGCGCCGGCACGCGCTGCCGTCCGAGGCGTCCAAGCGCTTCGAGCGGGGCACGGATCCGGCGGCCGCCTATGCCGCCGCGCACCTGGCCGCGCGGCTGCTGGTCGAGTTGGGCGGGGGCACGCTGTCGTCCGACGAGACGGTGGTGGGCGCCGTGGCCCCGCTGCCGGGGCAGCGGCTGCGCACCGACCTGCCCTCGCAGATTCTGGGTGTCGAGGTGCCGGCCGCGCGGGTGGTGCAGATTCTGCGGGCCGGCGGCGTCGCGGTGACCGACGACGGCGACGGCACGCTGCAGGTGCAGCCGCCGACCTGGCGCCGCGACCTGCGCGACCCGTACGACTACGTCGAAGAGGTCGGCCGCAAGATCGGTTTCGACGAGATCCCGTCGATCGTGCCGACCCCGCCGACCGGACGGGGGCTGACCCGGGCCCAGGTGATCCGGCGGGCGGTCACCCATGCGCTGGCCGGCGCCGGCTTCACGCAGGTGTTGCTGTTGCCGTTCGCCTCGGGTGACGACCTCGATCGGCTCGGGCTGCCTGCGGACGACCGGCGGCGGGCGACCGTCCGGTTGGCGAATCCGCTGGCCGAGACCAGCCCGTTTCTGCGCACCTCGCTGCTGCCCGGGTTGTTCGCCGCGGTGCAGCGCAACACCTCGCGTGGCAACGACGACCTGGCGCTGTTCGAGTCGGGGGCGGTGTTCCGGGCCGGCTCGGGTTCGGCGGCGCCGGTGCCGGGTGTCGAGTCGCGTCCGTCTGAGGCGGAGTTGGCGGCGATGGAGGCTGCGCTGCCGGCGCAGCCCTGGCAGCTCGGTGCGGTGCTGACCGGCGCGTGGCGTCCGGCCGGCTGGGCGGGCGCCGTCGAGCCGGCCTCGTGGCAGCATGCGCTGGCCTTCGCCGACGTGGCGGCGGCAGCGGCCGGTGTGACGGTGCGGCGGGTCGCGGACGACCATGCACCGTTCCATCCCGGACGCTGCGCGAAACTGCTGGTGGCCGGCGCGGACGGGGCCGAGGTGCTGTTCGGCCATGCCGGTGAACTGCATCCACTGGTGTGCCGGGCCTTCGGGCTGCCCGCGCGCACGGCGGCCGTCGAGGTCAGCCTCGACGTGCTGATCGAGGTGGCGCCGGGGCCGGGCACGATCGCGCCGGTGTCGCCGCACCCGGTGGCGAAAGAGGATGTCGCCCTGGTGGTCGACGAGTCGGTCAGCGCGGGCGAGGTGCAGGTTGCCCTGGCGGCAGGGGCGGGTGAGTTGCTGGAGTCGATCCGGCTGTTCGACATCTACCGCGGCGCGCAGATTGCCGAGGGCAGCAAGTCGCTGGCGTTCGCACTGCGATTCCGGGCCGCCGATCGCACGCTCAAGGTGGCGGAGATCTCCGCCGCCAGGGACGCGGCGGTGGCCGAGGCCGTCCGATTGTTCGGGGCGGTCCAGCGGGCCTAATGGTGTGTCCCTCACCCGGTAGGTGATTGGGGGGACACGCCACTAGCAGGTCGTGCAGCCCGAGCGCTTGCGCCGAGGCCTACTCCGTCAGTTCCTCCGTCGAATACAACTGAAGCTGGGCGCGCACGACCTCGACCAGGTCCACCTCGTCGGGGTCGAGCAGCCACTGCGGGTCGAGACCGTCACGCATGCCGGCGATCTGTACCGACGCCGCCTCGACGCTGAGCCCGGGCTGCGCGTACAGGCCGCGTCGTTGCAGGTCGTTGAGCCCGCCGATCGCCCACGACCGCACCTGCGCGTACCAGCGGCGAAAGTACCCGTGGGCGGGGTGGGTGGGCGCGAGCGCCTCGGTGGAGAGCATCCGGTACATGCGCAGGCTGGCCGGGTCCCCTACGTCGTGGCGCGCGATGACGACCAGTCCGTTGAGCACCGACAGCCCGTCGGTGGGGTCGAGTTCGACCTTCTGCAGTCCCTGGGCGAGGTAGCGGTCCAGCACCGCTTCGAGCAGGGCGGCCTTGTCCGGAAAGTGGTGCAGCACGCCCGTGTGCGACATGCAGGCACGCTGGGAGACCTCGCGGATCGAGGTCGCGTTGTAACCCTGCTCGGTGAACGCGGACACCGCGGCGTCGAGGATCCGGGTACGGGTCTCGGCGCTGGCCTCGGCCTGCCGGTTCCGCTTGCGCTTGACCGGCACGTCGTCGGTGAGTGGCATCGCGCAGGGTCTCCTTCGTCCGGCCGGGAAAGACGGTGTGAGTTCAGGCAGTGAACACAGGGCCCGAACTCACACCGTCTGGACGGGCCATGCCGTCCCACCCTAATGGCGCGTGGGTGCTGCGTCCGCCGGGTCAGCGGACCCGTTTGATGGGCAGGATCAGGGCTGCGCCGATCGCTCCGGCGATCGCGGCGGCGCCGAAGAACACCACGAAGTTGTTGGGCGACGCGGCGGTGGCGCCGATGGCGAGCAGCAACGGAGCGACGGCCGGCACCATGATGTTGGGCAGCGAGCTGGCCAGGTTCATGATGCCCAGGTCCTTGGCGGGGTTGTTCGGGTCGGGCAGCACCTGGGTGATCAGCGCGAAGTCGACCGCGAGATAGACACCCATGCCGATGCCCATGATCGCGGCGCCGATCAGGAACGTCTCGAACGACGATGCGGCAGCGATGATCACCAGGCCGACCGCGAAGACGGCGGCGGCGATCACCACGAAGGGCTTGCGGCGCCCCACCTTGTCGGACACCTTGCCCAGCACGGTCGCGAAGCCGATCGCCAGCACACCCGAGACCAGGTTGGCCACGAAGATCTTCCCTGCCACCTCGGTTGCCGAAATGTGCAGGCCCATGATCATGTACACGGCCTGGTAGGCGTTGACCGCGGCGATCGCGCAAAAGACGGCGAACCGGCTGGCGAAGGCCAGTGCGAAGTCGGGGTAGCGGCGCGGGCTGACCCAGAAGGTGCCGAAGACGTCTTTCAGGGCCAGCGGCGGACGGTCCTGCGCCCGAATCGGGTCGTCCTTCACGACGACCGCCAGCAGCAGGTTGAGCGCTGCCGCGAGCAGGGCCGGCACCATGATCATCAGGGCCAGGTTGGGCGACAGCAACGAACCGATGAACAGGCCGAGAATGGCGCCGGCACTACCGGCGATGCCGATCAGACCGGAGACCACGCCGCGGCGCTCGGGGGCGAACTGGTCGGGCACGATCGCGAATGCGCCGGATGGCCGGCGATCTGGCCGATGGTCATCACCACCCAGCCGAGGGCGAGCATCGCCACGCCGGAGGCCTGCAGAACGATGTACGCCCCCAGCACCAGCAGTGCGGCGCCCAGCACGATGTAGGGGCGGCGGCGGCCGAACCGGCCCGGCGTGCGGTCGCTGATCCGGCCGATCACCGGGTTGAGCAGCAGCGCGACCAGGCCGGCGAACGCGTTCGCGACGGCGAGCAGGGTGGTGGACGAGGCGGCGTCGATCTCGGTGGCCTTGAGCGGCATCGTCAGGATGCCGACCGACAGAAGCGAGGCCATCATCGAGATGGCCGCGGCGGCCAGAACCGCGGTGAGCCCGGCGCCCGGGTTGCGGAACAGGGGAGTGGAGGCGGCACGGCCGCCCGGGCTCGATTCGGTCAGCGAGGGTGCGGTCGAGTTGGTCATGGATGAAGCTCCTTTGCGTCATGTAGCGCAGGTGCACTCCCGCCGGCTGCAACAGAAGGTAGCAATACACAAACCATCTTGACAAGAGGTACCTAACAAGTGGTAGAAATAGATCGACACCTCACCGAGGAGGACCTGTGACCACCGCCATCGCCCCCGCCCCGTCCACGCTGAGCGGTGATGCCGCCGTCCGCCAGGCATTGTGCGGCGCCACCTGGATCGGCCCGAACGAGGGCACACCCGCGCCGGCGGGGCGGCGTCCAGTCCAGTTGCTGCGCACCCGGGTCGACCTGCCCGCCGATCGTCCGCTGCACCTGCACGCCACGGCCCACGGCGTCTACGAGGTGTTCGTCGACGGCATCCGGCTGGGTGAGGCCGAACTCAGCCCCGGCTTCTCCGCGTACCGCAAGCGGCTCGAGGTGCAGACCTACGACCTGACCGGGTTGGTGACGCCGGGGGTGACCACGATCACCGTGCTGCTGTCGGATGGCTGGTATCGCGGCCGGCACGGCTTCGAGCGACGCGCGGACGGGTTCGGCACCCGCACGGCGGTGCTGCTGGCCGTGACCGGTGCGGACGGCGAACCGCTGGCGGTCTCGGACGCCGGCTGGCAGTCCCGGCCGTCGCACCTTTGGCGGGCCGACCTGATGGAGGGCCAGGCAGTCGACCTGCGGGCCCTCGACCCCGGCTGGTTCACCGGTGCGGACGACGGCGGCGGCTGGCGTCCGGTGCTGATGTCGGACGACCCGGTCTGCGCGGACCGCGACCGGCTGGTGGCGCCGGCCGGCCCGCCGGTGCGCCGCATCGAGGAGCTGGCTCCCGTCGCGCTGACCACCCCGCGCCCCGGCACCGTCGTGGTCGACCTCGGCCAGGTGATCAACGGCTGGGTGCGGCTGCCCGAGGTTGGCCCGTCCGGCACCCACCTGGTGCTCACCCACGGCGAGGCGGTGGACGGCTCCGGCCTGGTCACCACCGACCACCTTCGCGCGTTCGTGTTCGCCACCGGCGACCTGCTGCCCGCCGGCCAGGTCGACGAGGTGATTTCGGCCGGACGTCCCGGCGAAGGCTTCGAGCCCCGGCACACCACCCACGGCTTCCGCTACGTGCAGGTCGACGGGGTGCCGGACGGACTCGACCTTGGCGGACTTCGCGGTGTGGTGGTGCACAGCGACATCGCCCGCACCGGCGAGTTCGGCTGCTCGGACGAGCGCCTGGAGCGACTGCACGAGGTGGTCCGCTGGAGCCTGCGCACCAATGCCTGCGCCATTCCGACCGACTGCCCGCAGCGCGAGCGGTCCGGGTTCACCGGCGACTGGCAGATCTTCGTCGGCACCGCCGCGC
>DAOSUG010000030.1:5554-10081 GCA_035378545.1 Micropruina sp.
CGCGAGCGGTCCGGGTTCACCGGCGACTGGCAGATCTTCGTCGGCACCGCCGCGCTGATGGCCGACGTCCAGGCCTTCTCGCGGCGCTGGCTGCGCGATCTGGCCGCCGACCAGTGGGCGGACGGCCGGGTCCCGACGATCGTGCCCAACCCGGCCGGCGACGGGCCGTCCGGGGTGCTGTTCGAGGACGCATCCGCCGGGTCGGCCGGCTGGGGCGACGCCGCCGCGATCGTGCCGTGGGAGTTGTGGCGCGCCTACGGAGACGCCGACGCGCTGGCGGAACAGTTTCCTGCGATGCGCCGCTGGGTCGACTACGCGGCGGGCTGTGCGGCGTCCGCCCGGCACCCCGAGCGGGCCGCGGCACGTCCCGAGCCGTGCGGCCATGAGCAATACCTCTGGGACACCGGCTTCCACTTCGGCGAATGGCTCGAACCGGATGTTCCTCCGGCACCCGATGCGCGCGTCGATCACGGCATCGTCGCCACCGCCTACCTGCACCGCTCGGCGGCCATCGCCGCCGCCACCGCTGCGGTGCTGGGGCTCGATGACCTCGCCGGTCAGTACCGAGTCATCGCCGAGGGTGCCCGCGCCGCCTGGCAGGCCGAGTACCTGCTGCCGGACGGTCGGCTGACCCAGGAACGCCAGGCCCACTACGTGCGGGCGCTCGCTTTCGGGCTGGTGCCGGCTTCGCAGCGACAGGCCGCCGCCGACCGGCTCGCCGAGCTGGTGCACGCCGCGGACGACCGGCTGAACACCGGCTTTCTGGCCACCGGCATGCTGCTGCAGGTACTGGCCGACCACGGTCACGCCGAGCTGGCCCACACGCTGCTGACCCGCACCGGCAGCCCGTCCTGGCTGGGCATGCTCGAGGCCGGCGCCACCACGATGTGGGAGTACTGGGACGGCATCGGCCCGGACGGCACCGCGAAGGGGTCGCTCGACCACTACAGCAAGGGGGCGGTGGCCGGCTTTCTGCACACCCACCTGGCCGGCCTGCGGCTGCCGGAGTTTCCGGCGGCGGACGAGGCGGGGTATCGCCGGGTGCTCATCGCGCCGACGATGTTGCCCGGCATCACCTCGGCCCGCACGACGCAGCGCACCGCGGCGGGCCCGATCGAGGTGGCCTGGCGCCTGCGCGGAACCAGGTTCGAGCTGAGCGTCGACCTGCCGCCGGGTGTCGAGGCGTCCATCGACTTGCCGCCGGGTGTCGAGGCGTCCATCGACTTGCCGGACGGCAGCCGCGCCGCGGGGGTCGACGGTCGCCACGTGTTCAATGTGGAGCTACCCCAATCGACGTAACGAGCGCTCGGACGATCAGGCAGATCACCGATCCGATGCCTCGAGATGTGCAGCAGATCGCCCGCGCGATGCGCCGCTGCCGACGCTGACTGATCGGCGGTCCGTAGGGAAGTGCTGATCAAGGCGCTATCCGTTGGTTGAGCGTGTCGAAACCCCTCGTCTCAGGGTTCTCGACAAGCTCGACCAGCGAGAGATCTAGAATTGCCGGGTTCGGGCAGGCGAACTGGGAGGTACCGATGGCGACGATCTTCTACACCGCGACCACCCTGGACGGCTTTCTGGCCGACCCGCACGACTCGCTGGAGTGGCTCTTTCGCCAGCACCAGAACGCCGGCGGACCCTTCGACTACGAGGTGTTCATCGCCGATGTCGGGGCACTGGCGATGGGGGCGACCACCTACGAGTGGGTGCGCACCCACCTCGCCGACTCGGCCGAACCGTGGCCCTACCGGCAGCCGACCTGGGTGTTCACCCATCGCGCGCTGGCACCGATCCCCGGTGCGGACGTCCGCCTCACCCAGGCGCCGGTGGCTGAGGTGCATGCCGAGCTGACCGCCGCCGGGGGTCAGAACGTCTGGATCGTCGGCGGTGGCGCACTGGCCGCCGACTTCGCCCGGGCGGGGCTGCTCGACGAGGTCGTGGTCAGCATCGCGCCGGTCACCCTGGGAGCCGGACGTCCGCTGCTCACCGGCCGCTTCGATCTCGAGCTGATCGAGACCGTCCGCAACGTCGACTTCATCTGTGCCCGCTACCGGGTGCTCGGCCCGCTCACCGAGGATCGCTGACCGGCTTGGCCAGCATCACCGCCACCGGCGGGGCTGGCTCGCCGGTCTCGACGTATCCGGCCGCGCGGTAGAGCCGCAGGTTGCGCGCGCTGCCCGCACCGGTGAACAACCGATACCTGGCGACGCCGTCCGGCGCCTGCCGCTCGGCGTGCTCCAGCAGCATCCGGCCGAGCCCGTGTCCGGCCAGGTCGGGGGCGGCCATCAGCCGGCCGATGTCCCACGTGTCGCCGTCCAGTTGCGCACGCACCGAGCCGATCAGCCGTCCGTCGCGGCGCAGCAGCCACGTGTGCCACTGAGCAATCCCGGCGCGCACGGTGTCGAGGTCCTCGTGCAGCGCCGGAATCTCGAAACTGTCGTTGTCGAGGGCCTCCTGCATCCAGCAGGCCCGCTGCAGCACCAGCAGTTCGCCCGCGTCCGATGACGTGGCCGGCCGCAGCTCGTCGGTCTGCCCAGCCGCGGGCTCAGGACCCATGCCCGCCGCCGGTGCGTAGATCGCGAGCTCCAGCGCAGCCACGTCGCCGATCACCGCGATCGCGGGCGGACGGATGCCGGCGGCGTTCGCGCGGTCGGCGATGTCGGCGGCGCGTCCGCGCACCGTGCGCATGGTGGGCAGCCAGGCGTCCGCGATCACCGCCGCCGGGGTGCCGGCAGACAGCCCGCCCGCCACCAGCTCGGCGCAGATCGGGCCCAGGTTCGCGACACCCATCAGCACCACGATGGTGTGGTTGGCGCGGGCCAACGCAGCCCAGTCGGTGCTGGACGCCTTGTGCCGGGGCGGCACATGCCCAGAAACCACCGTGAACGCCTGCACGATGCCGCGGTGCGTCACCGGGATGCCCGCCAGTGCCGGCCCCGCGATCGCCGACGACACTCCCGGAATGACCTCCACCGGAATACCCGCCTCGGCGCAGGCCAGCACCTCTTCGCCACCGCGCCCGAACACGAAGGGGTCGCCGCCCTTGAACCGCACCACGTAGCGTCCGGCGGCGGCGTGCTCGACCAGCAGGTCGTTGATGCGTTGCTGCGAAGTGGATCGCCCACCAGGGATCTTGCCCACGTCGACCATTTCGGTGTCCGGACGGCACCCGGCGAGGGACGCGGCCGGCGCCAGGTGGTCGTACAGCACCACGTCGGCCCGGCGCAGGGCGGCCGCACCGGCCAGCGTCAGCAACCCTGGATCACCCGGCCCGCCGCCGACCAGCACCACCCGACCGGTCACCGCCCACTCCTCGGTTCGGCGTGGCGAGATCCCGGCGTTCGCCGGGATGACAGAGGAAGTGTCATGCCGGGTTTGCCCGGGGTTCCCGGCGTTCGCCGGGATGACGAGGCGGGCGTTCGCCGGGATGAAGGAGGAGGTGTCATGCCGGGCTTGATCGGGGTTCCCGGCGTTCGCCGGGATGAAGGAGGAGGTGTCATGCCGGGCTTGCCCGGGGTTCCCGGCGTTCGCCGGGATGAAGGAGGAGGTGTCATGCCGGGTTTGCCCGGGGTTCCCGGCGTTCGCCGGGATGAAGGAGGAGGTGTCATGCCGGGCTTGATCGGGGTTCCCGGCGTTCGCCGGGATGAAGGAGGAGGTGTCATGCCGGGCTTGCCCGGGGTTCCCGGCGTTCGCCGGGATGAAGGAGGAAGTGTCATCCCGGGCTTGCCCCGGGATCTCGACCGCACCAGAGATCGGGGCGTGCGCACGGACGAAGGCTGAGTCATGCCCGTGCTGCCCGCGCGGCGGCGGGCAACGCCGCGACGATGCGGTCCAGGGCCGCGTCGTCGTGCGCCGCAGACAGGAACCATGCCTCGTAGCCGGACGGGGGCAGCGCCACACCCGCGTCCAGCATGGAGTGGAAGAACCGCGCGAAAGCGGTCGCGTTCTGCCGCTGCGCACCCGGATAGTCGACGATCGGGCCGTCGAAGTCGCCGAAGAACACCGTGAACAACGACCCGGCCGACTGCACCAGATGCGGAACACCCTCGGCGCTCAGGGCATCGGTGATCGCCGCCTGTACGGCAGCCGAGGCTGCGTCCACGGCGGCGTACACCGCCCGGTCGGCCAGTCGAAGCGTGGCGATACCGGCCGCGGTGGCCAGTGGGTTACCCGACAGGGTTCCGGCCTGGTAGACCGGCCCGAGCGGAGCGAGCAGGTCCATCACCTCGGCGCGTCCGCCGATCGCCGCCAGCGGCATGCCGCCGCCGACCACCTTGCCGAAGGTGAACAGATCGGGGGCTTCGTGCGGTGAACTGGTCGGGCTCGGCGTTTCGGAAGGCTCGGCCACCGAGGGGCGCTCGACAGGCGAGGAACGCTGGACGGTCGGGTCCGGGGTTTCGACCGGATCGACCAGCGAGGAGTGCTGGGCGGTCGCGCCCGGGGTCTCAATAGGCTCGACCATCGAGGCTCTTTCGACCGACGAGGACCGCTCGGCCGCCGCCCGCTCCAGGCCCCACCACCCGGACG
>DAOSUG010000031.1:0-10075 GCA_035378545.1 Micropruina sp.
GGCACCCTGCTGGGTGCCGGCACCTTCGCCCTGCTCGGCCTGGCCAACCGCGAGGTGCTGTTCGGCTGGCTGTGGCGGGTGCCCTTCCTGCTGGGTGCTGTGCTCATCGTCGTCGCCGTCGTGATCCGCATGCGACTCAAGGAATCGCCCGCGTTCGAGGCTCTCGAAGAGGCTGAGGCACAGCGCGACGCGCCGGTGCGGCAGAGCGTGGGCCAGGCCATCAAGACGTCGCGCCGCAACATTCTGGTCGGCATCGGCCTGCGCATGGGCGAGAACGGCAACAGCTCCATCTATTCCGCACTGCTGCTCGCCTACGTGGCCAGCCTGCCCGCCTACAAGGGCCAACAGCTGATCGGCACCTGGGGTGCGGTCGTGGCGGCCCTCGTCGCGATCTTCACCGTCGTGGCCTTCGGCGCCCTCTCTGACAAGGTCGGACGCGTGCCCGTCTACCGCTGGGGCGCCTTCTTCACCGCCGCGTTCGCCTTTCCCGGGTTCTACCTGCTCACCCTTGGTCAGGTCTGGCTGGTGCTGCTGGTGATGGGCGTCGGCGTTGGTATCGGCGTGCAATCGATGCTCGGCCCCCAGTGCGCCCTGCTGCCCGAGCTGTTCGGCAACGCGCACCGGTTCACCGGCGTCGCCACCGCCCGCGAGTTCTCGGCCGTGATCGCCGGCGGCATCGCACCCCTGCTCGGGGCCGTGCTGCTGACCGCGACCGGCAACGCCTGGTGGGTCATCGCGGCCTACTCCGCGGTTCTCGCGCTGATCTCGTTCGCCACCACGTTCGTCACCCCCGAGACGGCAGGCCGTAGCCTGACGGACTTCAACGACGCCGAACGGGAGCTCGTCAATGCTTGAGTCGAATGAGAAGGTCCGGGTGGTCATCGCCGCCCCGCTGGCCCCCGAACTGTGCGACCGCATCGCCGCCGTCGACCCTCGGGTCGAGGTGGTGGCTGACCAGCAGTTGCTGCCCCCGATGCGGCACGCCGCGGACTTCGGCTGCGACCCGTCCTGGTCACGCACCCCCGAGCAGCAGAACCGCTACGACGCGCTCGTCGATTCCGCCGAGATCCTGTACGGCATTCCGGACGTGAAGCCACCCGCACTGGCGCGCACGGTGGCGGCCAACCCGAAACTGCGCTGGGTGATGACCATGGCGGCCGGCGGCGGCAGCCAGGTGGTGGCCGCCGGGTTGCCCGCCGACACCTTCGACCACATCGTGTTCACCACCTCGGCCGGGGCGCATGGCGTGCCGCTGGCCGAGTGGGCGCTGTTCGGCCTGTTCTGTGGACGCAAGGAACTCCCGCGCCTGCAACGCCAGCAACGCGCCCACGAATGGCCCACCCGCATCGTCGGGCACCCGATCGAGGGCAGCACCGTGCTGATCGCCGGCCTCGGCGGCATCGGTCAGCAGGTCGCCAAACGGTGCAAGGCGCTCGGCATGACCGTGCTGGGCGTCAAGCGCCAGGTGAGCGACGTCGAGAACGTCGACGAGGTGCACGCCCTGGCCGATCTCGACGCGATCATCGGCCGGGCCGACCACATCGTGCTCACGCTGCCGGGCACCGCCCAGACCGAGAAGCTGCTCAACGCGCACCTGCTGGGCCTGGCCAAACCCGGTGTGACCGTGGTCAACGTGGGCCGCGGCACCGTGATCGACCAGAACGCCCTGATCGACGCACTGCGCTCCGGGCAGGTGGGTTTCGCCGCTCTGGACGTCTTCGAGCGCGAACCGCTCGAGGCCGACTCCCCGCTGTGGGACCTGGAGAACGTGCTGGTCAGCCCGCATTCGGGCGGCCTCGATTCCAAAGAGGACGAGCGCATCTGCGAGATCTTCTGCGAGAACCTGAAGCTGTACCTGGCCGGCCGTCCCCTGCACAACGTGGTCGACCCGAACCTGGGCTACTGAGATGAACCTGTTCGTCAGCGCCAACGACGCCAAGCTCGTCCGCGACTTCGGCCGTGACGTGTTTCCGCTCGACCCCGGCCCCGACACGCTCACCGTGATCGATCTGGACGAGGCCCGCGTGCTCGCGACAGTGCCGGTGCAGAACTCGATCGTGGGGCCTCCGCAGGCGGTGGCGCTCTCCCCCGACGGCTCTCTGGCGGTCGTGGCGGCCCCGACCAGCTACGACCGCGCGGCGGGCGTCCAGCGGTTCGCGGACGTGCTGCAGGTCGTCCAGTTGCGCACCGAGCCCCCCGCGGTCGAGACGATTCCGATCGGCGCCCACCCCCAATCGGTCGCCTTCACCCCCGATGGCGCGCGACTGCTCGCCACCACCGTGGCCGGCACGGTGCTGCTCTTCGACGTTGCGGACGGGGCCGTCGAGCTGCGCCAGCGGCTGAACCTCAGCGCCGGCTCCCTGTCGGGTCTCGGCGTGCTCGCCGACGGTAGCGCGGCCATCGTGTCGCTGCGTGACGAGCAGGGGGCCGCGGTCATCGACCTGACCGGCCCGGAGGCTGCCGTGCTGCCCGAACGCGTGGCCACCGGCGTCAGCCCGTACGCGGTCGACACCGACGCCTCGTCGCGCTGGGCGGTGATCAGCAGCGTCGGCTGGGGCGGTAAGGCAGCCAAAGCCGGCCGCTCGGTGGCCGATGCCGACCTGATCACCCTCGTCGACACCTCGCGCCGTCCCTACCGCGCCGTCGATCACGCCGCCGTGCCGTCCATTCCCGAGGGCGTGGCGATCTCACCCGACGGAGGTTGGGTGGCCGCCCTGTGCATGGCCGGCAGCCAGGTCGCGCCCGGTGACGCGGGCCACAGCCCGTCCGGACGGTTGGTGCTGTTCGCCAATGACAACGGACGCCTGCGACCCGTGGGCGAGTTGCCCACGGGTGCCGCAGCGCAGGGTCTTGCGTTCGCTGATGACTCCGTGCGGCTGGTGGCGCAGTTGTACGCCGACCGCTGTCTGGCGGTCTACGCCGTCGAGCACGAGCATCTGGTCGACACCGGCACCCGCATCGCCGTGCCCGGCGGGCCGGCGTCCCTGCGGCGCGGCTGAACCAGGCAGCCACGCGTGGTCGGGGCCCTGTCCACCCCCCTTTCGGGGCCCTGACCCAGGTTGTTGCACTAATCTAGGGTGAGCGCCCGTGGGCGAGGTGATCTCTGTTGCGATGCTGATCGTGGTGCTCGGCTTCGCCGTGATCAGGCCCCGCGGGCTGCCCGAGGCGGTGGCCGCCGTACCCGCCGCGCTGATCGTGCTGCTCACCGGCTCGCTCGGCTGGAGCCAGGCCTGGGCCGAGATCGAACACCTGTTTCCGGTGGTCGCCTTTCTGGCCGCCGTGCTGGTGATCAGTGAGCTCTGCGACGCGGACGGGCTGTTCCGTTACGCCGGCGCCCTGATGGCGGCCAAGAGCCAGGGCAATGCGCACCGGCTGCTGATCTTCGTGTTCGTGCTGGCCTCGGCGGTCACCGCCGTCCTGTCGCTGGATGCCACCGTGGTGCTGCTGACTCCGGTGGTGTTCGCGACGGCGTCCAGGATGGGGGTGCGGCCGAAGCCGCACGCGTACGCCTGCACCCATCTGGCCAACGCCGGCTCGCTGCTGCTGCCGGTGTCGAACCTGACCAACCTGTTGGCGATGTCGGCCGCCGGGCTCACCTTCGTCAGCTTCGCCGGGCTGATGGCGGCGCCCTGGGTGGCGGTGATCGCCGTCGAGTACGCGGCCTTCCGCTTGTTCTTCGCCTCCGATCTCTCCATTCCGGCGACCAACCCCGAACCGCCCGAGGTGCCCCCGCTGCCGAGGTTCTCGGCGGCCGTGCTGGCGCTCACGCTTGCCGGTTTTGTGGTGGCGTCGTTCTTTCACATCGAGGCCGCCTGGGTGGCGCTGGCGGGAGCCCTGGTGATGCTGGCCCGCGCCCTCACCCTCAAGCAGGTGAGCGCCAAGGACGTGCCCGGCTTCATCAACCTCGGCTTTCTCGGCTTCGTGCTCTCGCTCGGGATCGTGGTGACCGCCGTGGTCGAGGGCGGTCTTGGCGCCGCGATCGGAGCCATCGTGCCGCAGGGCCAGTCGCTGGTCTCGCTCCTGTTGTGGGCGGGCCTGGCCGCGGTGCTGGCCAACATCGTGAACAACCTGCCCGCCGTGCTGGTGCTGCTGCCCTTCGCCGCCCAGGCCGGCACCGGCGCCGTGCTTGCGGTGTTGATCGGCGTCAACGTGGGCCCGAACCTGACCTACGTGGGTTCGCTGGCCACCCTGCTGTGGCGGCGGATCGTCCAGGCGCACGACCACGAGACGCCGATCCAGGAGTTCACCATGCTCGGTCTGCTGGCCACACCCCTCGCCATCGTCGTGGGCGTGGTGGCACTCTGGGGCTCACTGCTCGTGCTGGGAGGTGCCGGATGAAGCTCGCGGTGTGGGTGACCGAGGGCACCTGGCCCTCATGCGTGGACGCCGCGAACGACCTGATCGGACAGCAGCAGGCCGAGATCACCCTGATCCACGTGCGCGAGGGCGGACGGCCCGCGCCCGGGCCCGGCTTCGGGTCACTGATGGGTAGCAGGCGGGTGCGCCGGGCCGCGCACGATCTGCAGGAACTGTCGCAGGAGGCGGCGCAACAACTGCTCGATCAGGCCGCCGAGCGACTGGGTCGGGTGGCCACCGTCCGGCTCGAGACCGGCTTTCCCGAGCGGGTGGTGACCGCCCTGGCCGACGAGGTCGACTACCTGATCGTCGGACGAGACGGCGACCGCAGCCGGCTGGGCCCCCACAGCCTGGGCAGGCACACCCGGTTCGTGATCGACCATGCGCCGTGCCGTGTGCTGCTCATCTGGCCCGGCGCCGCGCCCGTGATCGGTTCGATCCCGCCGCCGCCACCGGATCGCTGAGCTGCCTACCGAGCACGTCGACACCACACCCGCCCGGGGAGCTTGTCGAGCCGCCGCGTTGCCCGGAGGTCTCGACCCGCTCGACCAACGATGCGATTGGACACATTCGATCGAGCGAGCGTGTCTGTGTGCTCCATACAGGTAGTAGCACCACGGTTTGATTTCTCGGCGTGTCGGGTGTGACCCAGGGGGCACACGACCACACCCCTGGTGCTAGTGTGCTGATTGAGCAAACCGCTCAACAGAAGGGTTGTTACCCGGCAGGGGCAAAACCTGAGCTGCACCAGGGTGCAACTCGGGTCTTTTTTTGTCTCTGCCCCTAATGCCCCCATACGTTGCTAGTAGATAGGAACACCTCAATGGCGTCCACTACTGCCGAACAGATCGTCGACGCAGTCGGCGGTCCCGGCAATATCTCGAGCCTGACCCACTGCGCCACCCGGCTTCGCTTCGAACTGAAGGATGCCAGCGTGGTCGACCAGAAGACTGTCGAATCCATTCCCGGCGTGCTCGGTGCCGTACCGCAGAGCGGCGATCGGTACCAGGTGGTGATCGGCGGCGCGGTCGCCAACACCTACGCCGACATCATGCACCTGCCCGTGATGGCCGGTGCCGGTAAGGCGGCGGCCGGCGGCAGCGATGCCGACATCAAGGCCGCCGAACGCGCCAAGGTCCGCGGCAAGGTCGCCTGGCTCGACGCGTTCTTCGAGTACCTCTCGAACTCGTTCCGGCCGCTGCTCGGCGTGCTGCTCGGCTCGTCGCTGATCATCGCCATCGCCGCCGTGCTGGACGCCCTGCACATCGTGCCCTTCCAGGGCGTCGATCGCATGGAGGCAGCCGGTGCCACCTGGGTGTTCTGGGACAGCATGTGGCGTTCGGTGCTGTACTTCCTGCCGATCATGGTCGCCTACAACGCCGCCAAGGCGCTCAAGGTCGACCCGTGGATCGGCGGTGCAGTCATGGCTGCGCTGTTCACGCCCGAGTTCATGTCGCTGAGTTCAGCGCCGGGTGCGGTCTGCAACACGGTCTTCGGCCAGGACCAGTGCGTCGTCCAGATCTTCGGCCTGCCGATGCAACTCAACGGCTACGGCGGCCAGGTCTTCGTGCCGCTGATCATGGTCGCCGTGCTGGCCCAGCTCTACAAGCTGATGAACCGGATCTTCCCCGAGAACCTGCAGATGGTTTTCGTGCCGTTCTTCAGCCTGCTGATCATGGTTCCGGTGACCGCGTTCCTGATCGGCCCGCTCGGTGTCTGGATCGGCGGCGGCCTCGGTACCGGACTGGCCTGGCTGAACAACACCGTTCCGCTGCTGTTCGCGATCCTGATTCCGATGCTGTACCCGTTCCTGGTGCCGCTGGGCCTGCACTGGCCGCTCAATGCGCTCATGCTGGCCAACATCAGCAGCCTGGGCTACGACTTCATCCAGGGCCCGATGGGCACCTGGAACTTCGCCTGCTTCGGTGCCACCGCTGGCGTGCTGGTGATCTCGAGTCGGGTCAAGGACAACGAGGTGCGGCAGACCGCCATCGGCGCGCTGGCCGCAGGCCTGCTGGGTGGTATCTCGGAGCCGTCGCTGTACGGCATCCACCTGCGCTACAAGCGCATCTACCCGCGCATGCTGGTCGGCTGTGCCGTCGGTGGCGTGACGATCGGCATCCTGGGCTGGATCTTCGGCACGGTGAAGACCGGCGCCTTCGCCTTCACCTCGCTGCTGACCATTCCGGTGTTCAATCCGATGTGGGTGTACGCGGTCTCGATCGCGGCCGCCTTCGCCACCGCAATGATCCTGGTCATCATCTCTGACTACCGCACCCCCGAGCAGAAGGCCGAGTTCGAGGCCGAGATGGCTGCCGCCGGCGGTCACCTGAGCGTCGCGGAGCAGAATGCCTACGCGAGCGCGTCCGAGGCCGGCGTTCCCGCCATTCCCGCCGCCGGTGTTGCGGCAGCTGAGACCGGCACGGTCGGCACCCTGGTGCTCACCCGCACCGTCGGCGCCCCGGTGGCCGGCACCGTCGTCCCGTTGGCCGAGGTCAACGACAAGGTGTTCGCCTCCAAGGCACTGGGTGACGGGGTCGGCATCGTGCCCAGCGACGGCCATGTGACGGCCCCGGTGGCCGGCACCCTGGTCACCGTCGCCGACACCGGCCACGCCTTCGGTATCAAGACCGACGACGGCGTCGAGGTGCTGGTGCACG
Source organism: Micropruina sp. (assembly GCA_035378545.1). Taxonomy (GTDB): domain Bacteria; phylum Actinomycetota; class Actinomycetes; order Propionibacteriales; family Propionibacteriaceae; genus Micropruina. Next base: position 7,017 of record DAOSUG010000031.1, read on the forward strand.
TCGGCATCGACACGGTGCAGATGGAGGGCAAGGGGTTCAACCTCGACGTCGCGAAGGATCAGCGCGTGGAGGCCGGCGACCTGATGGCGACCGTCGACCTGGAGGCCATCAAGGCAGCCGGGTACGACACCACCACGATCGTGGTCGTGATCAACACCGCGACCCTGTCCGAGGTCTCGCCCGTCGCCGGTGGTGACGTCAGCAACGGTGACCCGGTGATCAACGTGGTCGCCTGACCAACAACCAAAGTCCGGGGCGGCTCAGTACACTGAGCCGCCCCGGCTTTTGTGAGCACATGGAAATCCTTCGCGTCTTCAACAACAACCTCGTCCTGGCGCTGGACGAGGCCGGTCGCGACGTCATTCTGACCGGTCGCGGCCTGGGCTTTCAGGCCAAACCTGGCCAGCCGGTCGACACCGCCAAGGTGGTGCGCACGTTCGTACCCATCGATGGACGCGACCCCGACCATCTGGCCGACATGCTGGCCGGCATTCCCCCTGAACACATTCACCTGGTCGGTCAGGCCCTTGCCGAGATCGGTCTCGACTCGGTCAGCCGCAACCCCGCAATGGTGATCGCGCTGGCCGATCACATCAGCTTCGCGTTGCGCCGCATCACCCTCGGCATGACCATCGTGTACCCGCTGCTGGCCGAGGTGAAGAATCTCTACGCCGAGGAATACGCGCAGGCCGAGGCCCTGCTGCGCGCGGTCAACGCGCGCACCGACGTGCAGCTACCCGACCTCGAGGCGGTCGGCCTGGCGCTGCACCTGGTGAACGCCGGATTCGCCACCGGCGATCTGTCCTACACCTACCAGATGACCGGTGTGATCCAGCAGATGGTGCGGGTGATCGAAGAGGCCTTCGACGTCACCCTCGACTCTGGCAGCGTCAGCGTCGGCCGTTTCATCACCCACCTGCGGTACCTGTTCGTCCGCATCTCGCAGCACAAGCAACTGGACGCCGAACCGTCCCTGGTCGGTGCCGCGATTCGGGAGTCGTTTCCCGAGGCCTCCGAGTGTGCCGTCCGGTTGGCCGGACTGCTCGAACTGCGGCTGGGCGCCGACCTCACCTCGGACGAGGTGTCGTACCTGGCCCTTCACGTCGCGCGGGTGACCACACCGGATCGCTGAGCCCGGTGATGATCCGTTCGCCGCGGATCATCGTTCGGGGTGCAGCAGCGCTTCGCGCAGCAGTATCGCGTGGTTGTGTTGATCGTCGTGCGTCGAATAGAGCAGGGTCGCGGTCGGGTGCTGCGAGAGCGTCTCGCGCAGCGCCGCGATCGCGGGGTTCACGGCGACCTCAGCGCGGTAGGCCACCTCGAAGTCGGGCCAGGCCATGCCGTTGTGGTGAAACGCCGTCCGCAGCTCGGACGAGGGCGCCACGGCCTTGTCCCACAGGTCGATCGCGGCCCGCTCTTTCGACAGTCCGCGCGGCCACAGCCGGTCGACGAGCACTCGGAAGCCGTCGGCAGGCGCCGCCGGCTCATAGACACGCTTGATCTTCAGGGTCATACCCACAGTCAACGCCGGATGCTCGCTGCGCACCAGGGCTGGGAGGGTCGTGGGGTCGCATGTTCGTCGTAGATGCGACGCCATCATTCCGGCAACGCTGTCTGGGAGAGTGTGCCTCATGACTGACACGTTCGACTCACTGGTCGAGGCCGGAGCTTCCGCCGACGTGTCCGGGTGGGACTTCTCCTGGCTGGACGGACGAGCAACCGAGGAACGCCCCGCCTGGGGCTATGCCCGGCAGCTCGCCGAGCGGCTCAGCCGGGCATCGGCGTCACTGGATATCCAGACCGGCGGCGGCGAGGTTCTCGCCGAAGCCGAGGCCTTCCCTCCCGCCGCTGTCGCGACGGAGTCGTGGCCGCCGAACGTCGCGAAGGCCACCCGACTGTTGCATCCTCACGGTGTTGTCGTCGTGGCAGACCCGGACGAGCCTCCGTTGCCGTTTGCTGACGAGGCCTTCGATCTGGTCACCAGCAGGCATCCTGCGACGATTTGGTGGCAAGAGATCGCCCGTGTGCTCCGGCCCGGCGGCACCTACTTCGCCCAGCACGTCGGACCCGGCAGTGCATTCGAGCTGATCGAGTTCTTTCTCGGCCCGCAACCCCAAGCCAGGCGAGGACGCCACCCTGACGACGAGACAGCCGCAGCAGAAGCCGCCGGGTTGCAGATCGTCAATCTGCAAACAGCGAAGCTGCGGATCGAGATCCATGATGTTGCGGCCGCGGTGTACCTGCTGCGGAAGGTGATCTGGTGGGTGCCAGGGTTCACGGTGGAGAAGTACCGAGATCGGCTCCGTGACCTGCACGACCTCATCGGGCAGGACGGACCGTTCATCGCCCACTCCACTCGTCACCTGATCGAGGCCAGGCTAAGGCGAGGGTGTGGGCTCGTCGGAATCGGATGATGCGGGGTGTTCCCGATGGTCCACGTCGCAGCGAGCTTCATTGCCGAATCTGATGAGCTAGCTGTCGGCGTTGATGTATGCCGCACGGGCCGTACTAAGTTCTGCCCCACGCGCCTCGTGGCCGCCAAGGGTTGGGCTGACCCCGACACGCCTTCGCATGTCACGGGTTCGAGTACGCCAACCACGGTGGAGCTAAGGGGATTCGAACCCCTGACCTCTTCCATGCCATGGAAGCGCGCTACCAACTGCGCCATAGCCCCGTGCCTTGCGGACGAGGGTTTACGTTACCGGATCGCCGCGACCTTGTGAAATCAGGAACGCCGGAGAAGAGTGGCGGTCATGACGGCTGATACGGCCCTGGTGATCCCCCTGTCCACCTGCCGGGCCCCAGACCTCGACCTGGTCGGCGGCAAGGGTGCGAACCTGGGCGAGTTGATCGCCGCGGGCCTTCCGGTACCGGACGGCTTCGTGATCACCACCGCCGCCTATGACGCAGTGATCGGCGGCGCCGGCGTGCCGGCCCTGGCCACGAGCGGCGACCCCGACGGCCTCCGGACGCTGTTCGAGACGATCGAGGTTCCCCCCGCACTGGTCGACCAGATCAGGGCCGGCTACGCGGCCCTGGGCGAGCCGGCCGTCGCCGTG
>DAOSUG010000032.1:0-10052 GCA_035378545.1 Micropruina sp.
GCCCGGCGGCGGCGATGTTGCCCGCGGCCACCGCCGGGTTCCAGTCGGGGCCGAGTACGTCCGGCCCCAGGTGGCCGACCAGGGTGTGCTCATCGGCGGTGCGCACCACGTCTAGCATGCCCAGTCGCTGGCCCAGCGCGGTCCATTGACTGGTGGCGAGCAGGGCGCGGGTGTTGGCGTTCGCCCGGGTGTCCGGGGGCTCGATGCGCCACTGGCCGTCCATACGCAGGTGGCTGTGGATCGTCCAGCCAGAATCGAGGCGATGCAGCAGGTGCTTGCCGCGGCTGGCCACCTCGAGCGTGCGCTGCTCGCTGAAGTCGATGGTGGCGAGTTCGGGCCAGCGCAGGTCGCAACGGGTCAGCGGCTCGCCGGCGAACACCTGGTGCAGGCGGCGGGCGGTACGCCAGACGGTGTCACCCTCGGGCATGGGTGTTCTTCGGCCGCAGGGTCATCGGCGCAACCTCAGCCCCTGCGGGGTCAGCCGGAACCCGGCGGCGGCCAGGGCGTCGGCCAACGCGTGGTCGCTGCCCAGCACGTCGGCGCCGTCGATCTTGGCGACGGTGAGCTTGCCCAACGCACCGGCGTGGACGGCCTGCGCGAGGGCCGAGGCGGCGGAAGTCAGGGCGGTGGGGTCTGGAGTGAACGAGAGCAGGGTGCGTCCGCCACGTTCGACGTACAGCGCGAGGTCGCCGTCGACCAGCACCACCAGGGCGCCGGCCTTGCGTCCGGGTTGATGCCTGGTGCCCTCGGCGCGGGCCGGCCAGCCCAGGGCCGCGCCGTAGGGGTTGGCCGGGTCGGTGGCGGCCAGCACGACCGCGCCGGGCACCTCGCCCGCCTCACGCAGCAGGTCGACCGCGTGCCGGTCGCCGAACTGGGCGGCACCCAAGCCCTCGACGAAGTAGCCACGCCGCACCTGGCCCGACTCCTCCAGCGCCGCGAACACCCGGTAGGCGCCGGCGAATCCGCCGGTGACCTCTTCGTTGGCCACACTGCCGCGGGTGACCACGCCGTAACGGTCGAGCAGCACGTCGGCGCGGGCGGCAGCGAGCACCGTCGGATCGGTCTCGACGGTGGGCAGCAATGACCAGCGTCCGGTGGTCGTGGGCGGTCCGGACGCGGTGGGCAACGGGCCCCGGGCCAGCGGACGGCGTCCGTAGCGAAGCCGCGCTGCGGTCGGACGCTGCTTCAGGGTGGCCCGGCCGCCCCCGAGCAGGGCACGCAGCGGCGCGAGGGTGTCGTTGCTGAGGTGCCCCGACCAGACCAGCTGCCATAGCGCCGCGTGCAGTTCGGTGTCACCGATCCCGAGGCGCTGCGACAAGGCACGGAACAGGTAGCTGCCGCCACCGGCCAGCGCCTCCAGCACCCGGCGCTCCAGCTCGTCGGCCACGTCGGACGGTGCCGCCAGCGTCAGCGGCGCGGTCTCGGCCGGGTGCAGGGTGACCCAGCCGTCGGTGCCGGCCAGCGCCCCGGCGCCCTGCCAGACCACGTCACCGGCGGCCAGCAGTTCGTCCAGCATCGCGGGGGTGTAGTCGCGCACCCGGGCGGGCAGCACCAGAGATTCCAGTGAGCTGGCGGGCACCGGATAGCCGGCGAGTTGTTGGACGGCCGCGAGCAGCCCTGCGGTGCCGCGCAGGGGCTGGGCGATGCCCTGCCAGTGGGTGAGAAAGCGGGCGAACTGCCGCGGCGGCACTGGTTCGACGGCGTTGCGCAGGGCGGCCAGCGACCGGCGGCGCAGCACCCGCAGCACGCCGGGGTCGCAGTAGTCGAGCCCGCCGGAGCGCTGGTGGTTCTCGGCGGGGTCGTGGGTGGCGGCGGGCCCGGCCGGTTGAGTCGTGTGCGCCGGCGGCTGCCAACCGGGCGGACGCAGGTCGCCCTCGACCAGCCGGCCTTCACCGACCAGCCGACGCAGCACCCCGTGCACGACCGCCGTCCCGAGCCCCAGCCAGGCGGCGACCTCACCGGCGAGGAAGGGTGCGTGGTTGCGGGCCCAGCGCACCACCAGGTCGCCCAGCGGGTCGGGGACCGGCGCCCGGTGCACCTCGGGCACCCCGACCGGGACGCTGACCCCGAGGGCGTCGATCAGCCGTCCGGTGTCTTCGACCGCAGCCCAATGGGTGCGCCCCGCCACCCGCACCTCGATCACCCGGCGCTGCTCGCTCAGCGTGACCAGCCAGCCGGCCGTGGCATCGGGTGTGGCGCTGCGGGCCTGCAGTGCCGCCAGATCGAGGGGACCCAGCACCCGGATCACGTCGGCCAGGTCTTCGGCGTCGCGTGCCCGCCGCCCCTCGGCCAGATGCTGCAACTCGGTCTCGGTGCGGGTCAGCGATTCAGGGTCGAGCAGGTCGGCCAGGGCGAGGCCGTCCGAGGTGCCGAGCAACTCCGACAGCAGGGTGGGGTCGAGAGTGAGCGCGGCCGCCCGCTTCTCGGCCAGCGGCGAGTCGCCCTCGTACAGGAACTGCGCGACGTAGCCGAACAGCAACGACGACGCGAACGGCGAGGGGCGACTCGTGGTCACTTCGACGGTACGCACCCGCCGGTTGCCGATCTGCCGCATGAGTTCGACCAGGGCCGGCACGTCGAACACGTCCTGCACGCATTCGCGCACCGCTTCGAGCACGATCGGAAAACTGGGGTACTGCGACGCCACCTCAAGCAGTTGCGAGGCCCGTTGCCGCTGCTGCCACAAGGCCTGACGTTGGCCCGGACGACGCTTGGGCAGCAACAGCGCACGGCCGGCGCACTCGCGGAACCGGCTGGCGAACAACGCCGAGCCGCCGATCTGCTCGGTGACGATGCCGGCCACCTCGTCGGGATCGATCACGATGGTCTCGAGCAGGTCGGGGGCCGCAGTTTCGGCCTCGGACCAGTCGGTCTCGGGCAGCCGCAGCACGATGCCGTCGTCGCCGTGCATGGCCTGCACGTCGACCCCGTGCGCCTCGCGCAGCCGGGCGGCGATGGCCAGCGCCCACGGCGCGTGTACCGGCGCGCCGAACGGTGAGTGGACGACCACCCGCCAGTCACCGAGTTCGTCGCGGAAGCGTTCCACCACGATCGTGGTGTCGCTGGGCAGTTGCGGAATCGCCTCGCGCTGCTCGGCCAGGTAGGTGACCAGGTTGTCGGCCGCCCAGTCGTCCAGGCCCGCCGTGCGCGCCCGCTGCAGTGCCGCCTCGGGGGCCATCGCCCCCAACTCGCGGACGAACCCGCCCAGCGCACGCCCCAGCTCGGCCGGCCGGCCCAGGGTGTCGCCCTTCCAGAACGGCAGCCGGCCCGCCTCGCCCGGGGCCGGGCTGACCCGCACCTGGTCGTGGGTGATCTCTTCGATGCGCCAGGTGGACGTGCCGAGGGTGATCACGTCGCCGACCCGTGATTCGTAGACCATCTCTTCGTCGAGCTCGCCGACCCGGCGACCCTCACCTTCGCCGACGATGAACACCCCGAACAGGCCGCGATCGGGAATGGTGCCGCCCGAGGTGACGGCCAGCCGCTGGGCGCCGCGGCGTCCGGTGAGGGTGTCGGTGCCGCGGTCCCAGACCAGCCTGGGCCGCAGTTCGGCGAACGCCTCGGACGGGTAGCGTCCGGCCAGCATGTCGAGCACCGACTCGAGCACACCGCGGGTGAGGCCGCTGAAGGGGGCCGCGCGGCGGACCAGCGCCTCGAGGTCGGTCACGGTGATGTCGTCGAGGGCGCAGATGGCCACGATCTGCTGGGCCAGCACGTCGAGCGGATTGGACGGCACCCGCAACTCTTCGATCGCACCGGCCCGCATGCGCTCGGTGATCACGGCGGTCTGCACCAGGTCGCCGCGGAACTTGGGGAACAGCACGCCTCGCGAGGTGGCACCCACCTGGTGGCCGGCGCGGCCGACCCGCTGCAGTCCCGACGCGACCGACGGCGGCGCCTCCACCTGCACCACCAGGTCGACCGCGCCCATGTCGATGCCGAGTTCCAGGGACGAGGTGGCCACGACGGCCGGGAGGCGTCCGGCCTTGAGGTCTTCTTCGGTGGCGGCCCGCTGCTCTTTGCTGACGGAGCCGTGGTGGGCGCGGGCCAGCAGGAGCGGGGCGCCGTGCGATTGGCCGGCCTGGGCCATGATCTGCGCAGGCGCATGCCGTTGGTCGAGTGGGTTGCTGCCGTCGGCCTCATCTGGCTCGCCCGGCTCGGCCGTCCGCTCGGCCCAGATCTCGTTCAGCCGGGCGGTCAGCCGCTCGGCCAGCCGACGCGAGTTGGCGAACACCAGAGTGGAACGGTGCGCCGCGATCAGGTCGACGATCTTCTCTTCGACGTGCGGCCAGATCGAGGTGCGCTGCTGCGCCCCGGCTGCGGGGCCGGACAGGTCGTCGGTCAGCTCACCCAATGCGCCCAGGTCGGGCACCGGCACCACCACCGACAGGTCCCATGACTTCTCGCTGGGCGGGTTGACGATGCTGACCGGACGCGCGCCGGCCAGGAACCGCGCCACCTCGTCGATCGGACGCACCGTGGCCGACAACCCGATGCGTTGCGCCGGCTTTGGCAGCAGGGCGTCCAAGCGCTCGAGCGACAGCGCCAGATGTGCGCCCCGCTTGCCGCCGGCCAGCGCGTGGATCTCGTCGATGATGACCGTCTCGACCCCGGCCAGCGCCTCGCGGGCAGCAGAGGTGAGTAGCAGGAACAGCGACTCGGGCGTGGTGATCAGAATGTCGGACGGCTCGCGCGCGAACGTGCGGCGCTGGTCGGCCGGGGTGTCGCCCGAGCGCACGGCGACGGTGATGTCGGGTGCCGGCAGGCCCAGCCGCACCGCTTCGTGCCCGATGCCGACCAGGGGTGAGCGCAGGTTGCGTTCCACATCGACGGCCAGCGCCTTCAGAGGCGACACGTACAGCACCCGGCAGCGTTTCAGCTTCTCAGGCGGCGGTTCGCTGGCCAGCCGATCGAGCGCCCACAGAAACGCCGACAGCGTCTTGCCCGACCCGGTGGGCGCCACCACCAGCGTGTGCTGACCCGAACTGATCGAGGTCCAGGCCCCCGTCTGGGCGGCCGTGGGCGCGGAGAAGCTGCCCCGGAACCAGGCTGCGGTGGCCGGGGAGAACCGCGTCAGCACGTCGTCGGTCATATCGGGCACCACAATGCCACGGGCCTCTGACAGTTCCGCTGGTCGAGTCGAGACCGTCGATCAGCGAATCTGCCTGACGTTGCCGCCGGAACCCCAGGACCGGTCAGCCGTCCAAGCCGCAACGCCCAGCCGGTGGGTGGTCGCCAGACAGAAGCGATCTGCCAGCGACAGGTGCGGATTGCTGCGCAAGCACAAAACACCCGCCCGACCAGGCCGAGGGCGCGGTCAGGCAGGTGATCGATCAGATGGAGCGCCTCACGGCGTGAACTCCCACGGGTTCAGGCACGCGACCCCGGTCGGCTCGAAGTGTTTGATGCTGCGTGTCACCACGGTCAGGCCGGCGGCTTCGGCGACTGCGGCGATCAGGGCGTCATCCAAGGGTGCGTGCTCGGGAACCCGGTAGGTCGCCAGAACTCGGGCCGCCGGCAGGTCGAAGGGCAGCACGCGGTTGGCGAATGCAGCGAGCACGTTCTGCTCGCCAGCGACGCAGCACCGCCCCCTGCGCTGGATCAGTGCGCTCCGTGACGGTCACGCCTCGCTCAATCTCGGCGACGGTGAACGCGGCGATGCACAGGTCTTCGAAGGGGATCGACGCCGCCCACGCCTCGACGGCGGGATTACGCCCGCGCACTCGCAGCGCCGACACCACGTTGGTGTCCAACAGGTACCTCATTATTCGGCGGAGCGCGCCTTCAGGCCCAGCCGCTCGGGCTCGAACTCGATGTCGGCACCTTCGTCAGTACTCAGCAGGGCAAGGATCGTGACGTTGTCGCGGGTCAGGGACTCGGTGAGCAGTGCGCGCGCTTCCGCCTCGACGGAGCGGTGATGCCGCTCGGAACGGGCGCGCAGCGCGGCCTTGGTTCCGTCCGGCAAGTTGCGGATCAGGATCTGTTCCATGCAACCTCCTTGATATCAATCGATGATATCACTTCGAGCGCGGCCGACGCCTTCGGCACCGCGATCCCGCCGGCCGACTGACGGTCAGCCGACGGAATCGCGACCGATCGCCTCAGCGGTGCCGGCGCTCGCCGATCACCCCGCGCCAGTTCAGGCCGTAGCCGAACAGGTACTTATGCCCCACCGAATCGACGTACGGCTTCATGTCCTCACCGACGTCCTCGAGCTGCTTCTCGACAGCGTTCATGTTCTTCGGGCTGGCGATCGGCAGTCGTCCCTGCGGTTCGTGCTGGCCCAGAGCCGTCTCGATCAGCACCTTGTCGTTGAGCGAGTAGCCGACCAGGATCGCGTCCACCTTCTTCTCGAACTCGGCCGGAATGAAGCTGGTCTTGGCCTTCACCGCGACAATCACCGGAATGTTGCGCCCGGTGCGCCGCTCGATGCCCTTGACCGCCTTCACCGTTCGCTTCAGCGCGGTCAGATCGTAGGCATTGCCGATGCGGGAGCTGGCCCCGAAGTACGACCGGTTCTCGACCGTGCCGTCGTCACGAATATCGCCGGCGATGGACGTGCGGCGCACGTTCGGACCGTTGGCGGTGTACGGCCCCCACTGCAGCGACAACGGGTAGTAGGTGCCGTCGGAGTTGCGTCCGGCGCCGGTGAAGTTGTTGCCGTTGTCGGGGCTGCGCATGCCGGCCAGCACCACGTCGACGTCCTTCAGGTCGGGCATCACGTAGTCGATCACCTTGCCGGCGCTGTCGAGCACCGGGGTGTCGGTGAGCACCTTCTTGAAGTACTTCTTGGCCACCTCTGCGTCGAGCGTCGGCCCGGTGATGTCGGTGGTGGCTTGGGAGAACACGCTCGGGAAGCCGTGCCCGATCGAACTCGGAATGTAGACGGTCTGCTTGGCGAACTTCTTCAACGAGGACGGCCGGATCGTGCGGTTCGCGTTCTTCAGCATCACCACGGAGTCGAACTGGGCGTCCAGGCCGGCCTGGATCTTGTCGTCGCTGGCGACGATCTTCTTGGACGCGGCCAGGTCGAGGTAGGGGTTCTCGAACAGACCGGGCAGCATCAGCATGCGCAGGATGCGTTCGGCCGACTGGCGGAACCGGGTGTCGGCGTCGATGGCGTTCTTGCCGGCCTTGAAGTCGGCCTGCCACAGGGCGTGGGCGGCCAGCACCGGCGCGGTCTTGTTGTTGCCGCCGAACATGTCGACGCCGGCCCGCAGCACCGCGTAGTGCCGCTCGTTGACCGAAGCCTTCTCCATGCCCCACGCCATGCCGAAGATCGAGTTGGCGTCGGTGTAGCCGGTGGTGACACCCCAGTCGGTGCAGATCACGCCGTCGTAGCCGGAGTCGCGCAGCAGGTCGATCTTGACCTTGTCGTAGGCGGAACCGACCCGGTTGCCGGTCAGCGGCGAGCCGTCCTTGGCGATCGCGATGGAGTACGAACTCATCACCGCGGTGGCATTCTTGGCCGCCAGGAACGGCTCGGTGTGCTCGTCGAAGTTGTCACCCGGGTACACGGCGTACTTGCCGGCGTTCAGGTGCGACTCGCGGCCACCCTCGCCGGCACCGTCGCCCGGCCAGTGCTTGATCATCGTGTTGATCGAGTCCGAGCCCCAGCCGAGTGAGCGTCCGCGCTTGTCGTAGGTGTTCTGAGAGCCGTCCACGTAGGCCTTGGCCATCGTCTTGGCCAACTCGACGTTCTCACCGAACGTGCCGTCGACCCGCAGCCAGCGAGGCTCGGTGGCCAGATCGATCTGCGGGCCGAGCGCGGTGGTGATGCCCATCGCCCGGTATTCGGCCGAGGACGCCTTGGCGAAGTTCAGCATCGTCGAGCGCGAGAAGGTGGCCGCCAGGCCGAGGTTGGACGGCCAGCGCGAGATGTCGTCGCCCTCGGCGTTGTAGGCCGAGTCGTTGGCAGCCGTGGAGCGCGGGTCGGAGCTGAAGTTGACCGGCACGTAGGGGTTGGTGGCCGAGATCTGCTGCTCGGCGAAGGCCTGCACGGCGTTCACCCAGGTCACGTTCGCGGTGACGTCGTTGGCGCCGGCGTTCAGCACGTTGCGCAGGTGGTCGTCCTTGAGGTATTTGCGCTGCGCGTCGGTCAGGCCGGCCTCGGGCGCACGCTCGTGCGAGCTGAACAGCATCAAGCCGGCGATCTGCTCCATGGTCAGCTCCTGCGCGAGCGCCTTGGCCCGCTCGGCGACCGGACGACGCCAGTCCTCCCAGGCGTCGAGGCGACCGTTGGCGTTGAGGTCCTTGAACGCCAGGGTGGTGCGGCCCGAGCGCACCGTCAGCAGCTTCACCGGGCCGCCCTTGACGAAGCTCAGCGTGGCACCGTCGCCGGGGTTGGTCACCACTGTGAATGTGGTGACGCCGTCACTGATGTCACGCTCGGTGTAGCTTGCGCCGGCCGGGCGGGCCTCGGCGGCCCCCACAGGGGTCAGCATGGTGGCGGTGAGCAGGCCGCTGACGATCGCGGCCAGGGTGGGGAATGGGTCGCATGAACACTCCTTGGGCTGCCCGCTGGCGGTCGGGGGTGCGGGCCAGGCGCCGAGCATCATTGCCCGAGCGTCTGGCCGTCATGCTCGCACATCATCCCCGTGGGGCACCACCACTCGACGACCCGGGGATCGAGGCCCCATGACGGGCCACGTGACCCGGCCTCGACGTTCAGGACCGGCAGCGACCCGCGGCGACCGGCAGCGACCGGCGGCACCCGGCGGCGACCGGCGTAGGCTGCCCGCGTGCCCCACACCCTGCTGCACCGCGTCTCGATTCGACCCCGCCACCTGGACGCCTGGCTGGCCACCTGGCCCGAGCAGGTGCGGCTGCGTGAGAAGCACGGTTTCACCCACCTGCAGGCCTACGTGCAGACCCACGCCGAGCCGAAGCTGACCTGGCTCTACGCCCACGACGACCCGGCAGCCGGCGAGGCTGCCCTGGCGGCTGATCCCGCGGCCTTCGCCCTCCGTGAGCAACTCGTGCCGCACGTGTTCGGCAACCTCGTCGTGCGCCCCGTCCGGATCGAACTGCTGGAGAACCGTTCCGACGAGCCGGGCCGCACCGTGTGCCTGCGCCGCTACTCGATCGTCGGCGAATGGACGGGCTTCCTGGCGATCTGGCGACAGATCGTCCAGGTGCGGGAACGTTACGGCTTCCGCTGCCGGTTCGCGGTAGCCGACGAACCGAAAGACCTGTTCACCTGGGCGTTCGACTTCGAGGGAACGTGGGACGACTTCGCGGCCGTGCAGCGGCCCTACTATCGCGACCCCGAACGGGTCGCGCTGCGCAAGGTCTTCGACTACATGGCCGACTACACCCTCGACCCCGCGGTGCCGTTGCGCCCGGCAGGACTCAGCGGCTGAACGAGTACCGCGAACCCAACGCCCACATGACCACGGCGAGCACGGCCGTGCCGATCAGCTGGACGGGGTAGAGCCACTCCACCGGCAACCCGGCCGGGGCATCGATGGTCGCGAACACGGCTGCGGCCACCGTGACCAGCGGAATCAGCACCCGCAACACCTGCAGGGTGATCGCGTAGCCGCGGTCGCCGCGACCCAGTCGCTGCAGCAGGGCGGTGCACAGGCAGAACACGAACGCCAGCACGGCCAGCCGGCTGAGCGGCGAGGCGAGCACATTGATCATCGCGAACGGCGAGATCATCAGCACCAGCGCCAGCACGAGTGCCGCCACCGCCAGGTTGCGGGCCCACCCGAACCACTGGTTCACCTCGGCCAGTTGATGCATGCCGCCGACCACCATCAGCCAGCCGAGCAGGTCGAGCGACAGCGTGAATGAACCCAGGTTGATGGTGACCAGCACGAGCAGCAGGCCGATCGAGGCCAGGCGAAGGGGAGGCATGCGCCAAGGGTAACCGGACGCCGCCGTACCCGGCCCAGCCGGACGGGTACCGGTGGACTGGAGCAGCAGGTGCACCCGGTTTCGACGAGCTCGAACAGGCGATGGTCTCGACGAGCTCGAACGGCGTGGTCTCTACCTACGGCCGGGGGATCACCCGCCGCACATCCGGCCTGACCGATGGACCCCGCTCG
>DAOSUG010000033.1:0-10011 GCA_035378545.1 Micropruina sp.
GCGCCGCAGCAGACCGGCGTCCAGCGCCCACATCTCGTTCACCTGGGACGGGAACTCGACGAAGTCCCGCGGCGTGTTGGTGCCCGATTGCGACGGGTAGCGGACGTCGGAGAGCAGCCCGTGCAGCGCGTGCCCGAACTCGTGGAACAGGGTGCGCACCTCGTCCCAGGTCAGCAGGGTGGGCTCACCGGCCGGCGGCTTGACGATGTTGAGGTTGTTCACCACCACCGGCTGCTGGCCGAGCAGGTGGTTCTGGTCGACGATGTTGTTCATCCAGGCCCCGCCCTGCTTGCCGGCGCGGGTGTAGTAGTCGGCCAGGAACAGTCCCAGCCCGGTACCGTCCGCGTCGAACACCTCGAAGACGCGAACGTCGTCGTTGTAGCCGGCCAGGTCGGTGCGTTCGGTGAAGGTGAGGCCGAACAGCCCCGTGGCTGCGGCGAACACGCCCTCGTGCAGCACCCGCTCCAGTTCGAGGTAGGGCCGCAGTAGGGCGGCGTCGAAGTGGTAGCGCTTGCCCTTGAGCTGCTCGGAGCGGTACTCCCAGTCCCAGGGCTCGAGCGGCTCCTCCTGCAGGGGTTGGAGGTCGGCGGCCTCGGCGCGGGCGTTGCGCACCGCGGGTGCGGCGAGCCGGCTGAGCATCGCGTGCACCGCCTCGGACGTCTTCGCGCACGCCTCTTCGGCCACGTACGCGGAGTGGCTGTGATAGCCGAGCAGGACCGCCCGCTCGGCGCGGGCACGAGCGATCTCGACCACCAGTTCGCGGGTGTCGTAGTCACCGCTCCAGCCCCGTCCGGTGGACGCCTCGTGCACCCGCCGGCGCAGGTCGCGGTCGCTGAGTTCGGTCAGGATCGCCTGCGGCGTGCATGAATCCAACTCGAGCAACCAGCCGTCCACGCCGCGGGTCTCGGCGGCAGCGCGGGCCCCCGCCTTGGACGAGTCGGACGCTCCGGCCAGCTCGGCCTCGTCCGTGACCAGCACGGCGGCCGCGTTCGAGGCGGCCAGCGCCCGCCGTCCGAACGCCGACTGCAGCTCGGCCAAGGTGGCGTTCAGTTCGCGCAGCCGCGCCTGATCCGCCTCGGGCAGGCCCACCCCGGCCCGGACGAAGTCGCGCAGCCGGGTCTCCAGCCAGTAGGACGCCTGCGGGTCGAGTTGCACCTCGCCGGCCTCGACCCGCTCGGCCAGCGCCGTCACCCGGTCGTAGAGCGCGCGGTTCTGGTAGATCGCGTCGCCCAGCCTGGCGAGCTTGGGGGCGATCTCGGCGTCGATGGCGTCCAACTCGTCGGTGGTGTCGGCCGGCTGAACGGTCCAGAAGGCGCCCAGAGCCCGTCCGAGCAGTTGTCCGGACCGCTCCCAGGCGTCGATCACGTTGGCCTGGTCGGGGGGTTCGGGGTGATCGGCGACGGCCTGCAGTTCGGCCAGCCGCTGCTCGATGCCGGCATCGACGGCAGGCAGGTAGTGCTCGGCGCGCACCTGGGCCCACGGAGTGAGCCGGTACGGCAGCGTGGACGGGCTGGCGAACGGGTTCGCGGCATCGAACGTCATGGCTTCATCTTGCCCAGTCGCCGCGGTTGTGCGCACCTGAGGTGCATCCGGCCACCGCCGACGCGGGTCTGACTCACTGTCCTGGACGTGCTGCGATCAGCGCAGCACCAGCAGCGGGTTGGCGTCCCAGGGGTCGACGATGGGTGCCTCGTGCGCCTGCAGCGCGGTCGGCAACGCCGAGGTGTTCTGGCGCAATGCGGCCTCGATGGCGGCGATCGGTGCGTACATGGTGATTCTCCTTCTTTCGGCGCAAGGCACAGCTCACGCCAACGGTTGTATCGAAATGGTTGTGACTAGGTGTTGTACTGGACGGCCCGACGCTATGCCGACAGCGAGCGATCAGGCGGGGCGGACCTGGCGAGCAGTGCCCTCGGGTTCGAGCGGTAACTCGCCCGCGAGCCGGAGCGCCGAGCCACCCGCCTCGGCGGCGTCTCGTGCGGTTCGACTCATCGGTCTCCCTGACATCTATTATGATCTGTAACGTTAAAGAACTTAACTGGCCGGGATTCTTTACCGTTAAAGTCGTCGCTGAGGGTTGTCCTGCCAGCGAGCCCAGTCAGGCCATCAGGATGATCGCGGGCTACCCCGGCCGGGGTAGCAAAGCCACCACGCGAGCAGCCAGATCGGTCCGCGGTAGGCAGCGGAATCGCGACGAAGAGATCGGTGGGCTGCATCAACCCGTGACGTGAGGCCGTTGTCCGCAGGTGGAATCACGGCCGGTGGAGCCGGCGGGCGGGCCGTGTTCGCGTGCGCGATCGTCCCTCGGTGCGTTGTTGACGGTCGATGACCGGGGGAGGGCGCTCAGCTGGTCGTCAGATGACCGTCGGTTCGCCTTCGTCGGCGGCCAACGGCTTGCCGGCCGCCGCCCACGCCTGGGTGCCGCCGGTCACGTTGACGGCGTCCACCCCCTGGACCCGCAGAAACTCGACCACCTTCGCCGATCGCCCGCCGGAACGGCAGACCACCGGCAGCGGCCCGTCCAGCTTCGGCAGGTTGGCGAGCTGGTCGCTCACCTCACCCATCGGCAGGTGGACAGCGTTCGGCACGTGCCCGCGGGCCCATTCGCCCGGTTCTCGCACGTCGAGCACCACGGCATCATCGGGCAGGTCGGTCACGGCAATCTCTGGCACGCTCACCGATCCATACTGACACGGTTTGCCCCGGGCATCATCGTCGTGAGCGATCAGTTGGTCGGCGGCTGCTCGTAGTCGCCGGGCGCCGCCCGCTGCCCGGTCGGCTGGTCGCGATGCGCGGTGGACGAGAAGCCCTCGCTGAGCACCGTGCGGCCCCGCGCGGACAGCGTCCGGTAGGCGTCCTTGACCTCATCGACCAGGCCCCGGACGCGTCCGGGCACCTGCCTGACCTGACTCGCGATCGGGGCTTCACCGGCCGCCTTCCGCTCGGTGTAATCGGCCCGGCCCTGCTTGACCACGTCCTGGACGGTGCCCGCCACGACGTCCGCCATTCCGGTCAGGACGAACGCGGCCTCTGCCGCGACCTTCGTGGCGGCCCGGCCGACCTTCTCGGGAGTGATGCGGGTGTGCGACGAGAGTGGGCTTTTCGACGACATTGTTCTTCTCCTGGTCTCACGGGCGGGACGCTCCCCCGCCTGAACGGCCAGCCTCGTCGGACGAAGCAGGTTCTTCAACGCTTGGCCGGAGGATCCGGGTGCAGTCAGGGACATCGACGCCGCGATGGCGGGCAGCGTCCGTGGTCGGTGCCTGGCAGGTCCGCGAGCAGGTTCGCAATCAGGTGCCGCGGGCCGCACGCAGCTGGCTACGCTGCGGTCATGACCCTGCACGATGCCGTGAAGGCAGTCCTTCCCCAGGCTCTGCTCGACCTGGCCGAGTTGGTCGCCATTCCCTCGGTGAGCGCGCTACCCGCGCACGCCGGCGACGTCCAACGGTCGGCCGAATGGATCGCCGACAAACTACGGGCGCTCCACTGCCCCGATGTACGCATCGTTGCGGAGGGCGGAGCGCCCGCGGTGATCGGCCGCTTTCCCGCTCCGCCCGGTGCGCCGACGATCTGCCTCTACGCACACCACGACGTGCAGCCCACCGGCGAGTTGGCCGAATGGACCGGTGACCCGTTCGTGGTGCATGAGGCCGACGGGCGCCTGTTCGCCCGCGGTGCCGGCGACGACAAGGGGGGTGTGCTGGTGCACCTCGCCGCCTTGCGGGCGTTCGAGGGACGTCCGCCCGTGGGGGTCACGGTGTTCGTCGAGGGCGAGGAAGAGATCGGCTCACCCTCGCTCGCCGACATCATTGCCCGCCACCACGACGAGCTGGCCGCCGACGTGTACGTGATCGCCGACTCGGGCAACTGGCAGGTGGGCCGGCCCGCCTTCACCGACACGCTGCGCGGCCTGGTCGACTGCGTGGTCGAGGTGTCGACGCTCGACCACGCACTGCACTCGGGTCAGTTCGGCGGCGCGGTACCGGATGCCCTGACCACGCTGTGCCGGCTGCTCGCCACCCTGCACGACGATCAGGGAAACGTGGCCATCGAGGGGCTGAGCGCGATGCCCGATCCCACCCTGGACTACCCGAAGGAGCGGCTCCTGACCGAGACCGGGCTGCTGGAGGGCGTCCACCTGATCGGCGACGGGTCGATCGCCGGACGGCTGTGGACCAAGCCGACCGCCACGGTGCTGGCCATCGACGCGAACTCGGTGGCCGAGGCGTCCAACATTCTCGCGCCCACGGCACGGGCCAAGGTGAGCGTCCGCATCGCGCCGGACGCCGATCCGGCCGCCGCGCTGAGCGCGGTCACCGAGCACCTGCGCCGCAACGCGCCGTGGGGCGCCCACGTCAACGTCATCGACGGCTCAACCGGTTCGGGCACCACGGTCGCGTTCACCGGGCCGGCCGCCGAAGCGGCGAGAGCCGCGTTCGTCGAGGCCTGGAACGTCGAGCCGGTGTTCATCGGGCAGGGCGGCTCGATTCCGATGGTGGCGGACTTTCAACAGGCCTTTCCGGACGCCACGGTGCTGGTCACCGCGGTCTGCGACCCCGATTCACGCATGCACGGCATCGACGAGTCGCTGAATCTGGACGACTTCGCCAAGGCCTGCCTGGCCGAAACGCTGCTGCTGGCCAAGCTGGCACCGTAGTCCGCCGGCTTTTCGCGGTTATCGCGGCGACCTGCGGTTGGGTCGGTGCATTACGCGACTTAATGGTTGATACGGATACCCCCGCCGGGTATTCATAGCCACGAGAAAGCGGCGGGCTGCTCCCCTGCCGACTCGACGGCCCGGGGAACCACCATAAAGTGGCGTGACCGATCGGAACCGGCTGATCTACAGCAACGACTTGACGATGCCGGTGGCGGTGAGTACGGCCTGCCGTTCCCAGCCCTGCAGGTCGGAGGCCCGGACCGCCTTCTCAAACGCGGCCAGGTTGTCCTTCGGGTTGGTTCCGGCCGCGATCCGGCTGCTGGTGGTGCTCCACCGTTGCCCCAGGTCTGACTTGGCCGCGCTGTCGGGCAGTGAGTTCAGCGCCAACTGCACACCCTGCAGTGCGGCCGCGAGCGCGACCGCATGGCCGGGATCGGGCGTGGTGGTCTTCTTCTTGGACGCCGTCACGCTGGGCTTGGGCGAGGCGCTGCTCGGTCGTGCCGAGGCGGACGCGCTGGGGAACGCCCGACCCAGGTTGGTGAGCGCCAGCCCGCTCAGGTTGACCGCCAGGCCCGCGACCAGCACGGCCGCCATCAGGCTGAGCAGCACGCCCGCGATCCACCACGAGCCGGGCTGCTGTGGCAGGTGAGCCGGGCCCCGCACGCCGTGCGAGGCGGCCGACTGGGCGGGCGCCGGCTGGGTGTAGGGCCGGGTCGGCTGCATGGGGGCCGCGGTGGGCGGCGGCGTGGGCGGCGGCACGGCGACCGGCACCGTGGCTGCCGACGGGTTGCCCTGCAGATGTTCGAGCGCCCGCAGCGTCGCGGCGGTGCTCGGACGTTCCAACGGGGTCTTGGCCAGCAGCCCGGCCACCAGCGCATCGAGGCCCTGCGGAACGTCCGGACGCCGCTGGTTCAGTCGCGGCGGCGCGCTGTTGATCTGATGTCCCGCCACCACCACCGGCTGGTCGCCGTCGAAGGGCGGACGTCCGGTCATCATCGTCATGATCAGGCAGCCGAGCGCGTACAGGTCGGTCGCGGCGTCCACCCGAAGCCCGGCGGCCTGCTCGGGCGACATGTAGGCGGCCGTGCCGATGGTCATCGACGGCGCGGTCAGGTGCGGGTCGGCCTGGCCGGTCAGTTGCGCGATGCCGAAGTCGAGCAGCTTCACCCGGCCGCCCTCGGTGAGCATCACGTTGGCGGGCTTGATGTCGCGGTGCACCAGCCCGACCGCATGCGCGGCGGCCAGGCCAAGGGTCACCTGGCGGGCGACGTCCAGGGTGGCGGTGAGCCCGAGCGGGCCGCGTCGTGCGATCAGTTCGGCCAGCGACTCGCCGCGCAGCAGTTCCATCACCAGGTAGGCGGTGCTGCCGTCCACGCCGCCGTCGAAAACCGTGACGGTATAGGGGCTGGTCAGCCGGGCGGTGAGCACGATCTCGCGCTGAAACCGTCCGGCCAGTGAGGGGTCGCGCACGCCGGAAAGGTCAACGGTCTTGATCGCGACCTCACGATCGAGCCGAATGTCGCGGGCGCGCCAGACCCGTCCCATGCCGCCGGCGCCGATCTCGCGCTCCAGGCGATACCGCGCGGCGAGTAGCTGCTCGGTCATCTACTCGCAGGTGCCCATCGCTCCTGCACCGACGTCGGTGGGGGTCTTGTTGTCGTCGCCTCGGTACCACAGGCCCGAGGGGGTGGTGAACACCCACACCGACGATTCGCCAAGGGTGATCGCGCGCAGTTTGCCCTTGGGAAAGGCGGTCTTGAGCTTGGCGAAGGTGGTGTCGACCGGGTAGCCGTCGGCCAGCCGCAGTGTGCTGCCCAGCGGCTGGTCGAGGTTGACCACCCAGCTGGTGAAGGTGCGCGGCGAGTTCTTCGTGCCCCTGGCCTTGCTCTGAAACAGGAACACCCCGGCGCCGTACAGCAGCTGCCGGCCGTAGGGAGTGTCGCCGTCCACCTCGCAGACCTTGCCGGAATAGCTCTCGTCGGCCTTGCCGGCCTTGGCGTTGAGCGCCGCGGTGACCGTGGCCTCGGCGGTGCCGAAGGCGAACTGATCGACACCCTTGGGTTGCAGCACCAGCACCGCGGACGCACTGGGCGATGCACTGGCGGTCGGGCTGACCGACGGGCTGGACGAGCGTGCGGTGGCGCTCGGCGAGTCGCTCGCGGAGGGGCTGGGCGAGGGCTCCGTCGAGGGCCCGGACGACGTGGCGGGCGCCACCGGGCTCGACGGCACGCCCACCGGTGGCGTGGTTCCACAGGCGGTCAGCAGTGCCAACACACCAACGGCGCCGAGCGCGCGCAACGAAAGAGCCATGGCACAACGATAGGTGGCGCCGGGCGCGACGGGACGGCCGCCGCACCTGGACGGGTCAGTGCAGGTCGCTCTTGCGGATCAGGGCATGGACGCCCGTGGTGCGGTCGACGACTTGACTGACCGAGAAATTCGCCGCGGCCGAGAGGTACGCGTACGCCACGGCCCGATTCAGACCCTGGTCCTGCTGCAGGAAGTCCAGTGCGTTGACCACGGCCCGGCGCATCGCGACATTGAGGTCGTTGCCCTGGCCGTTAACACTGCCGTCCGGGTCGGAGAGGCCGATCGGGATCCAACTCGAAGCGGTCTCGGCGAACGGGTACCTGAAGGCGACGCTCGGTGCCGTGCCCGAGCCCTTCTTGCAGACGGTGAGCCGAAAGGTGCCACGCAACGAACCTTCCATCGCGGTCAGCGCCACCTCACCGTCACCCATGGCGTGGTGCGGATCACCGACGTAGAACAGCGCACCCTCGGCGGCCACCGGCAGATAGAACGTCGAGCCCACCCCGAGATGCCTGATGTCGATGTTGCCTCCGCCGAGCGTGGGCGGGATCGAGTTGGCGCTCGGATCGGTGAGGCCGCTCGCCTGCGAGTAGGCCACGCCCATCATTCCGAAGAACGGGTTGACCGGGAACCGCAGCCGCCGCCGTCCGGACCGCATCACCGCCTTCCCGCCCTCGAGCGCGGTGAACACCGAGACGTTGTGGTAGTCGGTGGGAATGCCTGAGGAGCGCCCATCGGTGTCGTGCGGTGGCATCACCTCATCGAGCGTGATGCCGGCCGGCGCCGTACCGGCCGACGTGATCGCCAACGCACCCTTGCCGTGCCGGCTCGACACCACGCCGTAGGGCACCCGCGCGCGCACGTCCAGGGTCTCGATCTTCAGCACGTCGCCCGGTTCGGCGCCCGCGACCCGGATCGGTCCGGTGACCACGTGGGGGCCGTCCACGTCGAAGCTGCGGGTGGTGCGCCGGTAGTTCGCCGCGATGTCGATCGCGTCGTCCAGAATCTCGCGACGGCGCACGCCGTGCTCGCCCAGCCAGGCCACCGGATCGCGGCCCTGGTCTTCAAGAATGCCTTCGTGCGAGACCGAATCGATGGTCACGGTTCGTCCGGACCGCATCGTCAGCACGGGCTTGGCATGCACGGTGGGCACGTATCCCCACAGCACCTCGCCGGTGCGCGATGAGAGGTAGTGGTCGCCGCGAATGCGGCCCTTGCCCGGCTGGAGAACGCCCTCGTAGAAGCCACGCGGAGCGGCGGCGGCTTCAGTAGCGGACGTCGCCGCAGCCAGCGTTCCCCCGGCACCGACGGCGGCTGCCGCCAGCAGCAGGCCGCGGCGACCCACCCCCGACTCGAGGATGCGCGCGGCCTGCGCGGGATCCGGCTGCGTGGACTGGTTGGTCATGGTCGCTCCTTGGACTCAGTGCCGTCGGCCCGAGTGGTCGATGCGATTGAAGACGCTAGCCAGCACGCAGACGCGCGCCGTTTCGGCTCGGTTGCGGCGGTGTTACGCGAGCCGCCCGCAGGGTGCACCGCGGACGTGCGACGGTGCGATCGATGGCCCGCTCGGCCGACCTGCTTGAGCGAAGGTGCGCGCGGGTAGGTTGTGCGCATGAGCCCCAAGAAGAGCGCCACACCTGCCGACGAACCCGCGAGCGGCAAGCAGGCGGCCACGACGGAAGCCAAGCCCGAAGCGAAGGGCGCGGGCAAGAGCCCGAAGGCCGGCAAGAACGCGAAACCGACGGGGAAGAGCTCCGCAACGGGCAAAGGCTCCACGGCAGGCAAGGATTCCACGGCGGGCAGAGGCCCGAAGGCGGGCAAAACCGCGAAACCGACGGGCAAGGACTCCACGGGCAAGAGCTCCACGGGCAAGGGCTCGACGAGCAGGAACGCCAAACAGCCGGGCCGGGGCGCCAAGGGGGCGGCGACTCGTCCGTCCGTCAACCAGCAGCCGGCGCTGGAGGGCATGGGTGCCATCGTCACGGCCGAGGGCTGCGGCTTTCGGGTCTGGGCGCCGCACGCCGAATCGGTCGCGGTGACCGGTACGTTCAACGACTGGTCGACGACGTCCGACCCGCTGGGTGGCGAGGGAAACGGGTTCTGGTACGGCTTCGTGCCGGGCGCCAAGGCCGCCGATGAGTACAAGTTCGCCCTCACCAACGGCGAGCAGAGCCTGGAGCGGATCGACCCGTACGCCTACCAGGTGACCAACTCGGTGGGCAACGGCATCGTCTACGACCACGCCGCCTTCGACTGGCAGAACGACTCGTTCAGCTGTCCGGCGCACAACGAGTTGGTGATCTACGAACTGCACGTCGGCTCGTTCGCCCCGAAGACCGAGGGCGAGGTCGGCACGTTCGATGAGGTGCAGGCCAGCATCGAGCACTTTCAGCGGCTCGGCATCAGCGCGATCCAGTTGATGCCGTCGGCTGAGTTCGCGGGCGACTACTCCTGGGGGTACAACCCGGCCCACATCTTCGCGGTCGAAAGCGCCTACGGCGGCCCGGACGCCCTGAAGACCCTGGTTCGCGAGGCGCACCGGGCCGGCATCGCGGTGATCATGGACGTGGTCTACAACCACTTCGGCCCCACCGATCTCGACCTGTGGCAATTCGACGGCTGGAGCGAGAACGACAAGGGCGGCATCTACTTCTACAACGACTGGCGCTCGTCGACCCCGTGGGGTGACACCCGTCCCGACTACGGACGCGGCGAGGTGCGCAGCTACATTCGCGACAACGCCGAGATGTGGCTGCGCGACTACCACGTGGACGGCCTGCGCTTCGACATGACCCCCTATATGCGCTCGGTGAACGCCGGCACCCTCGACCTGCCCGACGGTTGGAGCCTGCAGTCGTGGATCAACCGCTGGATCCGTGAACAGTTTCCGGACGCGATCACCATCGCCGAAGATCTGCACGGCGAGCCGCTGGTGACCAGCACGGCCCCCGAGGGAGCCGCGTACCACGCGCAATGGGAGGCCAAGTTCGTCCACCCGGTGCGCGAGGCGATCATCGTGGCCAGCGACGCCTACCGGTCGG
>DAOSUG010000034.1:0-4962 GCA_035378545.1 Micropruina sp.
CCACCGCGACCCACGCCCTCACCGGGGTGGAAATGGGTGCCGCGCTGGCGAACCAGGATCTCGCCCGCGTTGACGGCCTGACCGCCGAAGCGCTTCACGCCGAGCCGCTGCGAGTTGGAGTCGCGACCGTTGCGTGAGCTGGATGCGCCCTTCTTATGTGCCATCTCGTACTACCTCAGCCTTCGATTCCGGTGATCTTGACCTGGGTGTACTTCTGCCGGTGGCCCTGGCGCTTCTTGTACCCGGTCTTGTTCTTGTACTTCAGGATGTGGATCTTCTTACCCTTGATCTCACCCAGCACCTCGGCGCTGACGCTGACCTTGGCCAGCTTCTTGGCTTCGATGGTGACGGACTCGCCGTCGACGAGCATCAGCGGAGTCAGCGCAACGCTGTCACCCACCGCCGCATCGACCCGGTCGATCTCCAGGACGTCGCCGACTGCAACCTTGTGCTGGCGGCCGCCACTGCGCACGATCGCGTACACGCCTGACCCACTCTCTTCGAACTTTCACGAATCCGTGAACTTCACGATTCCGGTGCCGGGACGGGCGACTGGAACAAGTCCAAGTCAGCCGACGAGAAACCCACGGGCACCGAGGATCAAGAATACGTGCCCAGCCCGAACAGGGTCAAACCGGCGTGCCGGTTACTCCTTTTCGAGCACGACCACCGCCGCGCCTTCGGCCGCCCGCTTGACGGCGTCCACGCCGGCCTTGGCACCGGCGAGGCTGGTGTAGGACTGCCCGGTCGCGACGACCTCACCGTTGCCGGACTTCAACCGAAAACGGTACTTGCCGGACGCGTCCTCGTAGACCTCGAACTTGCCTGCCATGACGGTCTCCTCACTGGTCACGGGACGCCTGTCGTCCGCATTCATGCTAATCGGGCTCTACCTCAAAGGGCGTGCCATCGGTGCGAGTTGGCCAGCGTGTCCGGACGGAGTGACCGCGTCGTTTGTGCCGGCCACGACGTGCGGCAGGATGGGCCCGTGAACGATCTCGTCGAGGTACCGCGTCCGGACGGGCGACTGCCGGTCCACCGCTGGCTCCCTGCTGCTGGACGCGGGCCGGGCCTGGTGGTGATTCAAGAGATCTTCGGCGTCAGCGAGTACGTCCGGCTGCGTTGCGCCGAGTTCGCCGCCGCGGGCTACGTCGTCTACGCACCCGAGTTGTACTTTCGCCAGGGACGGCTCCAGTTCGATGAGAACAGCCCGAGCTATGTGCAGGAGGGCATCGGCGCCTCCCAGCGGCTCGACTGGGCCCAGACCACGCAGGACGTCTCCGCCACGCTGGACGCCCTGCGGACCGCGACGGAGACCACCGGCAGCGTCGGGA
The DNA here is from genome assembly GCA_035378545.1 of Micropruina sp. Classification (GTDB taxonomy): domain Bacteria; phylum Actinomycetota; class Actinomycetes; order Propionibacteriales; family Propionibacteriaceae; genus Micropruina. The sequence goes on from DAOSUG010000034.1 coordinate 1,335, forward strand.
TCGTCGGCTACTGCTTCGGCGGCGGCATGGGTTTTCAGGTCGCTTCGCTGAACTGCCCCGATGCCCTGGTCAGCTACTACGGCTCGGCCATCCCCGGCCTGCTGGCGCTGGCCCCGCAGATCACCTGCCCCAGCCAGCACCACTGGGGGCTCGCCGACACCTTCTTTCCCCAGGACGTGGTCGAACGGGTCAAGCAGGCGGTCACGGCGACCGGGGACGAGGTCGAGGTCGAGTTCTACACCTACCCGGGCGCCGGCCACGCCTTCGACAACCCGCACCCGATGTTCTTCAACGAGCCGGCCTCCGAGTTGGCCCGTCAGCGCACGCTCGCCTTCCTGAAGCAGCACCTGCACTGAGCCGACCCGTCACCAGCCGGCCGGGGGCTTGCGCTCCGAGCGCGAGTTCTCGCGCGGTGACGGCCCCGACAGGTCGCGCAAGCGGTCCGCCAGCCAGTCCCTGGCCTGCCCCAGCCCCTGGCCCAGATCGCCGAAGAGGCCGCCCAGGCTGGCATCGAAACGCTTGAACTCCTCGGTGTAGGACGCCGCCGCTGCCGCGGCCTCGTCGGACATGCTGGCGCCGGCATCGTCCTCACGGCGCGGATACTCGCCCGCCAGCACCTTCGTGTAGTCACCCGAGGTCACCCACCGGTGCAACTCGCCGGCCCGGACCACCGCGAACGGGTGCGTCTGGGTCTCGACCATCAGCACCCGCAACAGCACGTCACGGACGTCGTCGTTGGCGTGATACTCCCCCGCCTGTTCGAGAAAGGCGTCGGCGTCCAACTCGTCGATCCGGCCGCCCGAGGCCATCTTCATCTGCGCGTGCAGCGCCACCTGCGGCTGCTGCGTGGCCAACAGCCCGGCCCGATCGCCCGAGAGCTCAGACTTGCGCTGCCATTCCAGCAGCGCCGCGATCACCCCGCGTGCACCGAGCGCACCGAACGGGATCGCCAAAAAGGTGGACGACAGCGCCAGCATCGCCCCCAACAGCGTGCGGTACACGGCGTGGCCACTGAGCACATGCCCCAGCTCGTGGCCGAGCACGAACCGCAGCTCGTCGTCGTCCATCACCTCGAGCAGCCCGGAGTTGAGCACGATCACCGGCTTGTCCAGCCCGATCGTCATGGCGTTGATGGTGGGATCGGCACGTATGAACAGCTCGGGCAGCTCAGCGGCGTCCAGGGCATCACCGGCCTCGCGGTAGAGCCGGTACACCCGCGCGAACTGCCGGTGGTCGGCCCTGACCGCCGAGCCCAGCAGCATCATGCGCACCGCCCGTTCGTTCAAGAAGCCCGACAGTTGCCGAAGGATCACGTCGAAACCGTGCAGCTTGCGCAGGGCCACCAGGGCACCCCGGTCGGCCGGATGCTCCCAGGCGCGCGAGCTGATCGAAGCCAGTCGAATACGTGCTGTGTCAGCCATCCACCCAGTGTGCCCTGCCGCCGCGCTGCCCGAAGCGGTAGGTTTCTGCCACACCTTCGTGGTGAGCAGCATCACCAGGCTGCGCACGTATCAGGAGCCCCGGGAGCGACTCTTGAGGGTTTGTGGAAACAGGGACGCTGATGGCTGCATCGGATGTGGCGGGACGCTCGGACGCGACGGAATCCTCCGTCTGGGTTCGGGCCACTGCGTGTTTCACGCGCTGGCAGGGCGGCGATTCCGGCGCTCTGGACGACCTGGTGCGACTGATGTCGCCCGTGCTGTGGCACACGGTGCGCGCGTACGGGTTGACCCAGGCGGCGGCCGAGGACGCCGTGCAGAACACCTGGCTGGCGCTGGTCCGCAACCGACATCAGGTGCACGAGGCCGCCGCGATCGGTGGCTGGCTGCTCACGACGGCGCGACGCACCGCCTGGCGCACCAAGTCGACCGATGCCAAGACGCTGGCCGTCGAAGACACGCACCTGACCGCCGCCCTGCCCAACTCGGCGGCCGCCGAGGCCAGCGCGCTGGAACAGCTAGCCGCATCAGCGCTGTGGCAGCACGTCCAGACGTTGGACGAGCGGTGCCAGCGGCTGTTGCGAATCGTCGCCTTCGACGACCGTCCTGACTACGCGGGTCTCGCCCAATCCCTGGGCATGCCCATCGGCAGCATCGGCCCCACCCGGCGCCGCTGTCTCGACAAACTGCGCAGCTCGCTGGAGAAAGGTGGCCACCTGTGACCGAGAAACGTGACCCGCTGCTGGTCGGCATCAAGAAGATGTACAGCGAACTGGACCCGGTACCCGAGGGGTTGACCGAACGGGTCCTGATCGCCCTCGCCGTGGACGACCTCGAGCTCGAGTACGAGCTGCTCACCATGGTGCACCGCTCCCAGCAACTGGCCGGGGTCCGCGGCGGCGACGACCAGAAGCTGGTGATGGAGTTCACCGCCGCCGGCATCACGGTGATGCTGCGGATCAGCCCGGTCGACGCGAAGCATCGCCGGATCGACGGCTGGGTCACCCGCACCGCCGACGCCAAGGGCGAGCTGGTCGAACTCACCGCTTCGTTGTGGCAGGAGGCCGGCACCGCCACCTCGCCGGTCGGCAGCCACGGCCGGTTCGAGTTCGCCAGTGTGCCCAGCGGACTGACCCGGCTCGACCTGGTCGCCGACCGTGATTCCGCCTTCCGCACCACCCTGTTCGAGATCTGAGTTGCCCCCTACCCCGAGGACGAACTGATGAGCGACTACAACAGCCCTGACGGCCAGGAAAAGCCTGACGAACCGAAGGCTGTGGTGAACAAACCGGTCGTCCGCGACCCCATGGATCGCGATCCGGATACACCTTCGCGCGAGGTACTCAACCAACTGTTCGGACGAGTGCTGGACCCGGGTACCGCGATGCAGGTGAAGGGCCTGAAGACGCGCCCGACCGCCTATATCGGGCACCGCATCCTGGTGCCGACCGATCGACTCGACGACGTCCTCCCGCTGCTTCAGAAAGCTGCCTCGTTCAAAGGATGGACACTTGAGGCCGATCCGGAGTTCCCGGCGTGGCGGGTGAACGTCCCCGACCCGGACGCACCAGAACGCCGAATCAGCCTGGGACAGGCACGTTTCCTGATCGACATCATTCCCGGCCAGACCTCCTCGTCGCCGGACGCTTGGGTGCTGCTGCAGCTTGCCCGTGCCAACAGTGGGATCGAGGCTCTGCGCGGAGTACAACTCGATCACATCGTCACGCCCACACCCCTGTACGAACCCCACCCTCTGTACGAGCCACATCCCCTGTACGAGCCGCATCCCCTCTACGAACCGCACGGGTATCCCAACCGCAACCCGGTGGCCTACATCGGCGAGCCGCCATGCCGCAACGAGAAGCTCGGCTCCCTTCGCCCGGTGGTGGCGATCATGGACACCGGAGTCGGCGTCCACCCCTGGCTAACGGGTGTGGTGAACGAGACGGTCACTTTGGACGGCACGCCCATCGGCTACACCGATCCCGCCACCGACCCAGAACAGAATCCGGACCAGGAAGGCCCGCTCGACGGAGGCCTGGACGCGTCATCCGGACATGGCACCTTCATCGCCGGCCTGATTCATCAGGCATGCCCTGATGCCGACATCATCTCGTGGCGCCTCATTCCTTCCGAAGGCCCCCTCGCCGAGTCCGAGGTGATGGCAACATTGGCGCAAGTGCTCGAAC
>DAOSUG010000034.1:4972-9992 GCA_035378545.1 Micropruina sp.
ACTTCGACGGACGCACCGACGGGCAACGCATTGACGTGCTCAGCCTGTCGTACGGCTTCTTCCACGAGAGTGCAGCGGATACGGCTTCGGAGTTGCAGTTGCGCACCATGCTGCGGGCCTTGTCGGTAATGGGCACGGTCGTGGTATGTGCTGCTGGTAACGAGGCCACCGCCCGTCCCCGCTACCCGGCTGCCTTCGGCCCGTGGCGCAATGACCCCTCCGCCACTCTCAATGCCGCTGAGCTACCCATCGTGTCGGTCGGCGCTCTGAATCCCAACGGAACGGAAGCGCTGTTCAGCAACACGGGTCCGTGGGTCCGCGCGTGGGCCACCGGCGCCGCTCTGGTCAGCACCATCCCGAGTTTCAAGGGTGGTTATCTACCGTCCGCGCGCATTCGCTACGAAGGTCGCATCCGTGAGGGCATCGACCCCGACGATTTCACCGGGCAGTTCGCCACGTGGAGCGGAACGTCGTTCTCATCCCCGCTGATCGCTGGACGGATCGCGGCGCGGCTGCTCAAGACCATGCCGGGTGACGAAGCAACCCATCGCGCGACATCGGTTACCCGGGCATGGTCCTGCGTCGCCGCTGAGACAGACATCGTGGCACCATAACGGGGTGCTGAGCGCCGATGAGCTGCATGAGCGTGCGAAGGCCGCAAACAGCGGCGGACGGTTCAGGCAGGCGCGACGCTGGCTCACGACGGCCATCCAGCGTTCGACCGATCCGGCGCAGTTGGCGCGCTTGGAGAGCACGCTCAGTTACGTCGAGGTGGAGTTGGGTCGCCCAGAGGTCGGTCTTGACCTGCTCGACACAGCGCTGAGTCGTCCCGGACGGTTGGCCGATGGCGAGATAGGCGTGCTGCTTGCCCAGCGTGCATTGGTCAGGGTGCGTCTGGGCGAGCTGGAGGCGGCTATGCCAGACTTCGCCGCGGCGATTCGGCTGCTCGGTCACGAGCCGGCAGAGCTCGGCAAGTTGTTCAACAATCGCGGCAATCTCTACCTCGAACGCGGTCAACCGGTCCGTGCAATACAGGACTTCGAGAATGCAATAGACCAGTACGACCTCAGCCACAACCCCGTGGCGCGTGCAAAAGCCGAACACAACCTGGGTTACGCCGCGATGCTGCAGGGCGATCTGGCGACCGCGCTCCAGCGGATGGATCACGCGCACCGCCTGTTGCGTCGCGAGTCGTCCGCACTGAGCGTCATGGCTAGCCAGGACAGGGCCGAGGCGATGCTGGCCGCGGGCCTGATCGACGAGGCCCTGCGTGCACTTCGCAGCGCCGCCGCGGGCTTCGGCACGATGCGACTGCGCCGGTATCAGGCCGAGGCCGAGTTCGTGCTGGCCCGGAACCTGGCTCCGCTCGACCCTACGGAGGCAGCAAGGACCGCCCGACGAGCAGCCCGACGCTTCGCGGGCGTCGGTGCACCACTTCAGGCACTGCGCTGTCGGGCGATCGAAGTCACGTGCAGGATTCAGCGCAATGTGCCGGTGCCCGATGCCGATGAGTTGCTGGCCGATCTGCGCGAAGCCCGGCTTGATCGTGACGCACTGTCGATCGATGTTCAGCTCCGTGCTCGCGCCGGCCATTCAATGACACTTCCGCGCGACGCACCCCTGTCGGTGCGACTGTTGGCGGCCGACTCGATGGCAGCCAAACAGGCACGTTCGGGCAACGCCCCTGCCGCTTTGAGCACCATTCGTCGCGGCCTCACCGAACTGCACCGCACCCAAGCCGCTCTGGGCAGCCTCGACCTGCAAACGGCACTGGCCGTGCATGGCCAACGGATGGCCGAACTCGGCCTGCGAATCGCTGTGGAGAAGGGTTCTCCGCGGATGGTGTTCGAATGGGTTGAGCGAACCGGCGCCTTGTCGGGCCGGGTGGAGCCGGTCCGTCCACCGACCGACTCGGCGATGGCGTCCGACTTGACCGAGCTTCGCATGCTCAGCCTGCGAAGCCCCCGTCCCGGCAGTCATGAGTCAGAACGGCAGGCCGAACTCCTGCATCTTGTTCGGGAGCGTGCCTGGCGCGACCCCGGATCGGCCAGATTGACCGACGTGGTCACGATGACCGCTCTCAGAGCCGAACTGTCGGCGTCAGATGCCGTCCTGGTGGCGCCACTTTCCGTCGATGACCAGGCTTGGGCGTTGCTGGTCACCGCCATCTCCAGCCGCCTGGTTTGCCTGGGCCCGTTGCGCGAGATCGCCTCCGAGTTGAGAGGCCTGCCCGCTGACCTGGATCTCGAGGCTGCAGAGCTACCGGCTTCCATCGCCAATTCGGTGCGAGCCTCGCTGGCCGACCGGCTCCGCCGCCTCGACTCGCTGGTCTTTGGGTTGTTGGGCGACCAACTCACCAGCGAACGAATCGTGATCAATCCGACTGGGCTCTTCTCCGGCATGCCCTGGACGCTGATGCCGTCTCTGACCGGTCGCTCTGTCACCATTCCGCGCAGCGCATCGGCGTGGGTGACGGCCCGGGCGAAGCCACACGAGTACGCAACCGCAGGCTTCGCGGCCGGGCCCCGGCTTCCCCGGGCCGGTCATGAGGTGGCCTCGGCCGCTGCGTACTGGCCGAGCGCCCACGTGCTGGCCGGTTCGGACGCCACCGCAGACTCGGTCGGCGCGATGGCCGGCCAGGTCGACCTACTGCACCTCGCAGCGCACGGCCACCACGTGGCCGACAACCCGCTGTTCAGCAACCTCGAACTGGTGGACGGTCCCTGGTTCGGCTACGACCTCGATCAACTGCCGCAGGTGCCCGAGACGGTGGTCCTGTCGGCCTGTGAGTTGGGTGCCACCACGATTCGGCGCGGCGACGAACTGCTCGGGCTCACTACCGCGTGGCTGCATGCGGGCGCCCGCTGCGTGATCGCGTCCCCGGCCTCGGTCTCAGACGAAGTGGCGGCGGCGATCCTGCCCGACATGCACGCCGAACTGGCCAAGGGCGTGCCGCCCGCCGACGCGTTGGCGACGGCAACCGCCAAGCACCCCGACCTGCTTTCCACCTTCCAGTGCTACGGCGCCGGCTGGTAGCTGAGCAGGGCCGGACCCGAACGCGCGAAATGTGCGCGCCAGTGAGGGCCGGGCGGCCCGACACGCCGTCCGCCGACGCACTGGCGCGCACTTTTCGCACATTGCGGCCGGCTACCCGGTGACGAACTTCGCCGTGGCCGCCACGATCGAGTCCCGCACATCGGCTCGACGACTGAACGAATGGGTGCCCGGTTGGCCGATCACCAGCGGCTGCGCTCCCCCGGCCACTCTCGCCGCGTCCCGGACGTCCTGGGGCGAGCCGAACGGGTCGCTCTCGCCCTGGATGACCAGCACCGGGCCGCCGACCCCGGCCAACTCCGCGATCCTTGACACCTCCGGCCGCCCCGGCGGGTGCAGCGGGAATGACAGGCACACCACCCCGACCTGCCGTGCGTCGACGTTGCGACAGGCACCCCGTGCGCCGGCCGAGCGTCCACCCACCCAGAGCGGCAGGCCGGGGAAGGCGGCCACGACCACGTCCAACGCCGGTCGCCAACCCTGATCGACCACGTTCGGACGGGCCACGGTCTTTCTTGCGGCCACTCGCCACGGTTGCTCGTGCCGGATCACCGTCACCCCATGCGGCGGGAGGCCGCTGGCCAGCGCCACCAGGTCGAAGGCCTCGATGCCACCCCCGGCGCCATGTCCGAGCAGCAGCACGACGCGCGGATCGTCCGCTGCCGAGACTGTGAGGCGACAGGGTCCGAGCGGAGTGTCGACGAGCCAGGGAGCCATGCGCCGATTGTGTCGCCAGGACGGCTACCGCGCACCTGTCACCATGGAGAACATGGACCTCACCTGGATTCTCGCTGGGATCGCCGTGGTTGCCGTGCTGGCGTGGGCGTGGCGCGCGCAACGTGCCAAGTTTGCCGACGAGTACTTCGACGGCGTCACCCCTGGGCTCACCCCCGTCGGCGGCCAGCCGGACCACCGGGTGCCGGTGCCGGGCGGGTCCGAGTACTCGGGCGAGATCGCGGTGGCGTTCAATCCGCCGCGCGGGGTGCGTCCGGGGCTGGGTGGCACCGTGGTCGACGGCAACCCCGAAAGCCGCGACGTGATGGCCACTCTCGTCGACCTTGCCGCTCGCGGCCACCTGAGTATCACGATCGTCGAGGACGAGTCGCGGCGCAACGGTAAGGACTGGGAACTGCACGTGGCGGATGTGCCACCCCGCGACGAACTCGACCCGTCCGAGCAGCAGCTGTTGCACGACGTCTTCGTCACCAGCCCGGACGTGCGCCTCTCGGACCTGCCCCGCCAGGGCAACCACGCGTTCAACGATCACCAGTTCGCACTGGCCAACCAGAGCTATGAGCGCGGCTTCTTCCGGCTGGTCACCGGCATGCACCCGGTACGGCTGGTGTGGATCGCCGCCGGATTGCTGTTGATGCTCGGCTTCGCGACCGGCAGCGGCGTGGCGTTGGCGTCCGCGGCGGTACTGGCACTGGGCGGTGCGCTGATTGGGGCGCGCAGCACGCAGCGTCCGGTGCGCACGGCCGAAGGCACCGCCCTGCGCATTCAGACCCTTGGTTTCAAGCGCTACCTCGAAACCGCCGAGGTCGAGCAGTTCAGCTATGAGGAGGCCGCCGGCATCTTCTCCAAGTACCTGCCCTGGGCGATCGTGCTGGGCGTGGCCGGGCATTGGGTGAAGATCTTCGGCGACCTGGCGGCCGCCGCCCGAGCCGACGGCTACGAAGACGACATGGACCTGCTCTGGCTCGGCGTGGTCGGCTGGGGTGTGAACGACGCCATGTTCAGCCTGGCCATGTTCTCTGCCATGGACGGCTTCGGCGACATGGGCGGCATGGGCGACGCGTTCGGCGACCCGGGGTCGATGTTCGACAGCGGAGCGATCGACGGACTGGGCGCCGACGCGGGTGGTGCGTTCGGCGACTTCGGCGGCGGCGACTTCGGCGGCGGCATGGACGGTGGTGCCGGCGCCGACGTGGGCGGCGGTTGGGGCGACTTCGGCGGCGGTGGCGAC
>DAOSUG010000035.1:0-9911 GCA_035378545.1 Micropruina sp.
CGGGCCCAGCCTGCGTAGGCCGGGCCGCCCTCCCAGTAGGGCACCCGGTGCGAGTCGCGTTCCACGGTGCGAATGTACGGGTCGGCGCCGGCGTCGACGCGGGCGGCATCAGCCGAGCAGGCGGGCACGCTGAGCCCGTGCCAATGAATGTTGCGTGCGGACGGGCCGTGGCCGGGGTTGAAGAAGCAGGGAGGACGTCGTGACGGCATCGGCTCACCGGCGGCGCGGGCGGCCAGCCGGGCGACCGTCCAACGGCCCTCTTCGAGGTTCTCGGTGACCAGACACAACTCGTCGGGCTCGGTCGCCTCGTGCAGGCAGCGAACCGCCCGCAGGCGGGCCGCCTCCGCGTGCTGAAACTCGGCCTTTGCCACAGGATCGTTCTCCGTGACCGCGACCAGCCGGTTGAGGGCCTCGACCAGGCCGACCACGTCCGCCGCCGCCGTACGCTTGGCCATGGCGAGCTGCGAGTCCTTTTCGGCGCGCGCCCGGCGGCCCTTCCACGCCTTGTTCCGGGTGATCACGACGAAGGTCGCGGCTACGGCAGCCACGATCAGTACCGCGCCGAGAAGGTCCATCCGATCATTGTGCACACAAATGCTGCCGTGTCACCAAGAAAATCCGATGAATTACTCTCCTTGCGACACAAGCCTGAGAGAATCGACCCGCAGCTGCCCGGTTTCTCTCAGTTTGCGTCGTCGATCGTGCAAAGCACCGCACCGCTGGTGACGGTGGCGCCCGCCACTGCCTTGAGGTTGGTGATCGTGCCGGCCCGGTGTGCCGAGATCGGCTGTTCCATCTTCATCGCCTCGAGCACCACGACCAGGTCGCCCTCGGCCACCTCGTCGCCTTCGGCCACCGCGACCCGCACGATGGTGCCCTGCATGGGTGCGGTCAGGTCGGCGGACGCCACCGCCGCCGACTTGCCCGCGCCGCCCGATCGACGCGGGGTGCGCGTGGGCTGCGCCGAGCGCTTGACCGGTGCGAGCAGCTCGCCGGGCAGGCTGACCTCGAGGCGGCGTCCGTCCACCTCGACCACGAAGCTCTGCCGCTCGGATGCCTCGACGGCCTCGGATGCGCCCTGGTACGGGGCGATGGTGCCGGTGAACTCCGTCTCGATCCAGCGGGTGTGCACCCCGAACGCACCGTCGGCGGCGGTGTAGGCGGGATCGTTCAGCACGGCGAGCTGGAACGGCAGCACCGACGGCATGCCCTCGATGCGGGTCTCGGCCAGTGCGCGACGTGAGCGCTGCAGGGCCTGGCTGCGGTCGGCGCCGGTGACGATGATCTTGGCCACCAGCGAGTCGAACGCGCTGGGCACGGTCATGCCGGCCAGGTAGCCCTCGTCCACCCGGACGCCCGGACCGGCCGGAGGCTGCCACACGGCCAGGGTGCCGGGGGCCGGCATGAAGTTGCGGCCGGCGTCCTCGGCGTTGAGCCGGAACTCGATCGAGTGGGCGCGGGGGACCGGGTCGTCGTAGCCGAGGGCCTCGCCGGCGGCGATGCGGAACATCTCGCGCACCAGATCGATTCCCGTGACCTCTTCGGACACCGGGTGTTCGACCTGCAACCGGGTGTTGACCTCGAGAAAGCTGATGGTGCCGTCCTGGCCGACCAGGAACTCGCAGGTGCCGGCGCCGACGTAGCCGGCCTCGCGCAGGATCGCCTTGCTCGAGCTGTACAGGCGCTCGATCTGGTCGTCGGTCAGGAACGGGGCGGGGGCCTCTTCGACCAGCTTCTGGTGCCGCCGCTGCAGCGAGCAGTCACGCGTTGAGACCACCACGACGTTGCCGTGCTGATCGGCCAGGCACTGGGTTTCGACATGCCGGGGCCGATCGAGGTAGCGCTCGACGAAGCACTCGCCACGTCCGAACGCGGTGACCGCCTCACGCACGGCCGACTCGAACAGCTCGGCGACCTCGTCCAGGTTGCGGGCGACCTTGAGGCCGCGCCCGCCGCCGCCATAGGCGGCCTTGATCGCGATCGGCAGCCCGTGTTCCTTCGCGAACGCGACCACTTCATCGGCCCCGGCCACCGGATCCTTGGTACCCGGCACCAGCGGCGCACCCACGCGGGCCGCGATGTGCCGCGCCTGCACCTTGTCGCCGAGGGATTCGATGGCGGCCGGCGGGGGACCGACCCAGGTCAGCCCGGCGTCGATCACGGCCTGGGCGAAGGCCGCGTTCTCGGCCAGGAAGCCGTAACCGGGGTGGACGGCCTGCGCTCCCGACTTTTCGGCGACCGCGAGGATCTTGGCGATGTCGAGATAGGTCTCGGCCGGCGTCGTGCCGCCCAGCGCAAAGGCTTCATCGGCCAGCGCGACGAACAGCGAGTCGGCGTCCTGGTCGGCGTAGCAGGCGACGCTACCGATGCCGGCGTCGCGGGCCGCGCGGATCACCCGGACGGCGATCTCGCCCCGGTTGGCGACCAGAACCTTGGAGAAGAGCTCTCCGGATGCCATCTCGACGTCCTTTCTCGCAGTTGTTCGTGGATGCGTCGGTGCCGCTCAGTGCCGGACGCTCGCCCGCCAGGCCCCCGGGCCGGGCCCCGGCCGGGTGCGCAGTTGCAGGTGCCGGGACCGCCACCCCTGCGCGCCCCGCGCCGGAGGCTCGTCCGCCCCAGCCTCGGCGGCGGCAGTGCGCAGCGCGACCAGTGCGGCCGCCAGCGCGGCCAGCTCGAGGTCGGTGGGACGTCCGCGGACGATGATCGGCGCGGTCACAGCGGAATGTTCCCGTGCTTCTTGGGCGGCAGGGAGGCGCGTTTGGTGCGTAGCAGCCGCAGCACCTTGGCGATCTCGGCGCGGGTGTCACGGGGCAGGATCACCCGGTCGACGTAGCCGCGTTCGGCCGCGATCCACGGGTTGGACAGCTCGTCGTTGTAGGCCTCGATCAGCTCGGCCCGGCGGGTCACCGGGTCGGAACTCTCGGCCAGTTCGCGCCGGTACAAAATGTTCACCGCACCCTCGGCGCCCATCACCGCGATCTGGGCCGTGGGCCAGGCCAGGTTCACATCGGCGCCCAGATGCTTCGAACCCATCACGTCGTAGGCGCCGCCGTAGGCCTTGCGGGTGATCAGCGTGACCAGCGGCACCGTCGCCTCGGCGTAGGCGTACAGCAGCTTGGCGCCACGGCGGATGATGCCGCTCCACTCCTGGTCGGTGCCGGGCAGAAAACCGGGCACGTCGACCAGGGTGAGCACCGGCACGTTGAACGCGTCGCAGAACCGCACGAACCGGGCCGCCTTCTCGGAGGCGTCGATGTCGAGGCAGCCCGCGTACACCATGGGCTGGTTGGCGACGACACCGACCGGGTGGCCCTCGACCCGTCCGAAACCACAGACGATGTTGGCGGCGAAGCGGGCGTGGATCTCGCAGAACTCGCCCTCGTCCAGCACCCGGGTGATCACCTCGTGCATGTCGTAGGGCTGGTTCGGCGAATCCGGGATCAGGGCGTCCAGCGCCTCGGCGTCGGCGGCATGCTCCAGGTCGAGATCGACCTCGAGGGTGGGCGGCTCGTCGAGGTTGTTGGCCGGCAGAAAGCTCAGCACGTGCCGGACGAACTCGAGCGCGTCCTGCTCGTCGGCGGCCAGGTAGTGGGCGTTGCCGGACTTGGTGTTGTGGGTGCGGGCGCCGCCCAGCTCTTCCATCGACACCTCTTCGCCGGTGACGGTGCGAATCACGTCCGGCCCGGTGATGAACATCTGCGAGGTCTGGTCGACCATCACCACCACGTCGGTGAGCGCGGGGGAGTAGACGTGACCCCCGGCCGCGGCACCCATGATCACCGAGATCTGCGGGATCACCCCGGACGCATGGGTGTTGCGTTTGAAGATCTCGGCGTAGAGGCCGAGGCTGACCACACCCTCTTGAATGCGGGCGCCGCCGCCCTCGACCAGACCGATGATCGGCACCCCGGTACGCATCGCGAGGTCCATGATCTTGCAGATCTTCTCGCCGTACACCTCACCCAGGGCACCGCCGAAGATCGTCACGTCCTGGCTGAACACGCACACGTTGCGGCCGTCGATCGTGCCCATGCCGGTGATCACACCGTCGGTGTAGGGGCGCTTGGCGTCCATGCCGAAGGCCGTGGTGCGGTGCCGGGCGAACTCGTCCAACTCGGTGAAACTGTCGGGGTCGAGCAGGGCCAGCACCCGCTCGCGCGCGGTCAGCTTGCCGCGGTCGTGAATCTTGGCGACGGCGGCGTCGGACGCGGGGTGCTTCGCCTTCTCGTTGCGGCGCTGGAAGTCGGCGAGCTTGCCGGAGGTCGTGTGGATGTCGAACTCCATATCCGAACACTAGCCGTCCCGGCGAGGTCGCGATGCCAGTTTCGGGGTGGGCAGATGCGATGGGTCGGCTGACCGGGCAGCAGCGCGCTTCATGGTGCGGGGCGATGGCGCAGGCGCGGGCGCCTGCCTTGTCGCGAGGTGAAACATGGGGCCGCCCGCCGGCGCTGTGGGCCGGGGTGCACTCCCCGGACGATCCGGCCGGTCGATAACCGCGGCTTATGACGGAACGCACATTTCGTCTTAACCACCGCGCAGTCGGCGCTCTTAGCATCGAAGCCACCAGCCAACAGATGAGAGAACCGATGACTGCCGAAGCCGCCAGAATGAGCCGCGTCCAGCCGTCCCCGAGCACGGTCGCCGCCGGACGTGCGCGCGAGCTTCGCGAGCAGGGCGTTGCGGTGCTCGACCTGACCGTCGGTGAGCCCGACTTCGACACCCCCGACAACGTGAAGGCGGCGGGCATCGCCGCGATCGAGCGGGGCGAGACCAAATACACCGCGGTGAACGGCACCGCCCCGCTGCGCCGGGCCATCATCGATCGGCTGCGGCGGCTGACCGGCCTGACCTACACCGACGCCGAGATCTCGGTCGGCTCCGGCGCCAAGCACGTGATCTTCACCGCCCTGATGGCCACCCTCAGCCCGGGCGACGAGGTGGTCATCCCCGCGCCGTACTGGGTGTCGTACCCCGACATGGTGGTGCTCAACGACGGTGTGCCGGTGGTCGTGCCCTGCCCGATCGAGGACGACTTCAAGCTCACCCCCGATCGGCTCCGCGAGGCCCTGACCGGGCGCACCCGCTGGCTGATCCTGAACGCGCCGTCCAACCCGACCGGTGCGGTCTACCGCCCGGACGAGTTGCGCGCCCTGGCTGAGGTGCTGCGCGCCTTTCCGCAGGTACTGGTGCTGACCGACGAGATCTACGACGAGGTGTTTCTCGGTGCGGGACGCTGCACCGGGCTGCTCGAGGTCGCTCCCGACCTGCGTGAGCGGGTGCTGATCGTCAACGGTGTCTCGAAGACCTACGCGATGACCGGTTGGCGACTGGGCTACTGCGCCGGACCGTCCGCTGTGGTGGGGGCGATCAACAAGCTGCAGTCGCACATGGCGTCGTGTCCCTCGTCGATCTCGCAGGCGGCCGCCGTCGAGGCGCTGAGCGGCGACCAGTCGTTCGTTGCGGACGCCGCCGCCCAGTACCGCCGCCGACGCGACCTGGTGGTCGAGCGGGTCAACGCCGTCGACGGCCTGCGTGCACTGGCCGGCGACGGTGCGTTCTACGTGTTCGTCGACTGCTCGGGCGTGATCGGCCGGCATACCCCGTCCGGTGTCGTAATCGACAGCGACGACGCCTTCGTCGGGTACCTGCTCGATCAGGCCCGCGTGGCCACCATCACCGGCAGTGCCTACGGGCTGTCGCCGTTCTTCCGCGTCTCGTTCGCCACCAGCGAGGCCGTCCTGATCGCCGCGATGGACGCCATCGCCGCGGCCGTCGCCCAACTCCAGTGAGCCGATCGTTACCAGTGAAGAGGTCTGAGCCATGATCCACGTCCGCACCCGCATCGAGCGCCCCGACCCCGCGCTGGTCGCCGGGCTGGCGCAGTACTCGAGCGCGACCATCCACGAGGCCCAGGGACGCCGCGGCGCGCTCGACTCGTCGCTGAAGCCGATCGACCGCTCGATGTCGTTCTGCGGTCCGGCCGTGACCGTGGTCTGTGCGCCGCGCGACAACCTGATGCTGCAGGTGGCCATCCACTACGCGCAACGCGGTGACGTGCTGGTCGTCTCGGCCGGCGAGTTCGGCGAGGCGGGCACCTTCGGCGACGTGCTGGGCACGGCCATGCACTCCAAGGGGCTGGCCGCGCTGGTCACCGACTCGGGCGTGCGCGACACCGCCGACCTGATCGACCTGGGCCTACCGGTGTTCTCGCGCAGCGTCTGCATCAAGGGCACGGTCAAAGAGACGCTGGGTCCGATCAACCATCCGATCGTGTTCGGCGGCGAACTGGTCGAGCCGGGCGACATCGTCAAAGGCGACGCGGACGGGGTGGTGCTGGTCAAGGCCGCCGACGCCGGCTGGGTGATCGAGGCCTGCGCCGAGCGCGAGGCGTCCGAGGCCGAACTGCGCGAGCTCTACCGGGCCGGCGGCACCACCATCGAGTTGTGCAACCTGGTCGAGAAGCTGGCGGCCAAAGGCTTGCTGGTCGAGGAGTAGAGCGGACGTCCGGCTCGCGCCATGTGCGAGGACGGGGCGCGCGAAACTGCACCACATTTGTGGAGTGGCTCGCCTCACAGAGGCGGCGAGGCCGCGGAATGTGGTGCAGTTTCGCACGTCACCGCCGGGCCTGGCGTTCGAGAACCGTCCCCAACCCCGGCCACGCCGCTGGCGGGAGTGGAGAACCGTCCCCAACCCCGGCCATGCCGCTGGCGGGAGTAGAGAACCGTCCCAACCCCGGCCGCGCCGCTGGCGGGAGTGGAGAACCGTCCCCAACCCCGGCCACGCCGCTGGCGGGAGTGGAGAACCATCGCCAACCCCGGCCACACCGCTGGCGGGAGTTGGAGAGGATCTGCACCACATTTGTGGCGTGGCTCGCCTCACGGAGGCGGCGGGCTGCGGAATGTGGTGCAGTTTCGGGCGAAGCCCGCGGCCCTTTGGCCTGTGGATAACGCCCCACGGGCGCGCATGGCCTGCTGGACTCGCTCCATGGACTCCGATGACCTGGTCATGCTGATGCATGTGATGTCGCTGAACAATGGCGTACTGCGACCTCGCGACCACCCGAACTCACGCGCGACCCTCGCCCGCTTGGTGCGCAGCGGCGCGATCGTCAAGGTGCTGCCCGGCACCTACGTGGACGCCGATCGCTGCACGGAGCGTCGAACCCGGTATGCCGCCGCGCTGGCCTTCGCTCCCGGATCGGTGCTCTGGGGGTCCGATGCCCGGCAGGCGCTCACCAGCACCCTTGACGCAACCGCGTTCGGCTCACGCGAGCGGGTGACACTTGCGCTCGCCCACAGCCGGCACCCTGCGGACGGCGTCCGCTGGGTTCGGCGGCGGGTGCCGGGCGACCACCGCGTCCGGATCGATGGGTTGCGCTGCCCGTCCGCGAGCTTCGTGGCCGTCGAGGCCTCCGCGCGCGATGAGGGTGAGCTGATCGAGCAGTTTCTGCGCGAGCGACGCATGAACGTCGATTCGCTCGCATTGGCGCTGAAGGCCCTGGCCGGTACACCGGGGCAGGACGTGCGACGAAGAGTCGTCCGATGCGGCATGGACAATCCATGGTCGGGTGGCGAACGGCAGTTGCAGGCGCTGCTGCGGGCTCGCCGGGTGGCCGGCTGGATCGCGAACAGCGAACTGATCATCGAGGGCAAAACGTATTACCCGGACCTGCTCTGGCCCGACGAGCGGGTGATCGTGGAGTTCGACGGCTACCAGGTACACACCCGGCGCGACGTCTTCGAGACCGATCGCACCCGGCAGAACGCGTTGATGCTGGCCGAATACCTGGTGCTTCGGATCACGTGGACCCAACTCACTGAGGCCCCGGACGAAGTCGTCCGGCTGATTCGCCAGGCACTGAAGGTCGGCGCGGCGCTGTCCCACGCATGATGAGTGTGTGAATCTGCACCAGATTCGCGGGGGCGTGCGGCTCGGTGAGCGTGATCGAGGCCCGAATGTGGTGCGGTTCTGCACAGCTCCACCCGGGGGAGGGCGGAGTCCGGACGCTGCGCAACCCGCGACCCCGGCTGGACGCGGCCGGACGCTTCCCTGGCCCACGCGTGATGAGTGTGCGAATCTGCACCAGATTCTTGGGAGCGTGCGGCTCGGTGAGCGTAACCGAGGGTCGAATGTGGTGCGGTTCTGCACAGGTCACCCGGGGAGGGCGGTTGGCATCCGGACGTTGCGCGCCCGCGACTCCGGCCGGACGCTGCCCTGGCCGGCGAGCGTCGGCCAGGGCGCGATCGTCCACTGGGGTCAGGAAGACAAAACGTTGAGCCTCACGCCGCCACGGGCGAGGACACCGTCGCCGCAGCCACCGCCGCCTTTTCGCGTTCGCTCTGCTTGACCTGATCGATCTCGTCCAGCGTGTACGGTCGGGTCTCCTTGGCGGTGAACGCCGAACCCACGGCCACCAGCATCAGGGCGCAGGCGAACAGCGAGGGGCCGACCCAGTCTTTCAGCGTGCCGCCGGCCAGCGCGGTCGCGGCCACCGGGGCAATCGCACCAGACAAGGCGAAGCCGATCTGGGTGCCGACCGCGAGCCCCGAGACGCGCACCCGGCTCGGGAACATCTCCGCGAAGAACGACGGCCAGGCAGCGTTGGCGGTGGAGTAGAAGAATCCGTTGCAGAGAATGCCGAGCGCGAAGATCAGCGGCCAGTTGCCCTGAGTGATCGCCCACAGGTAGGGCGCGGTGGACAGGCCCGCCCCGGCGGCGCCGATCATGAACACGGTCTTGCGGCCGATCTTGTCGGCCAGCCACCCGGCGGCCGGCGTGTACAGCAGGGCCAACAGGCTGGCCAGCACGGGAACCCACAGCATGGTCGCCCGATCCAGCTTGTAACCGGTGGTGGCGAAGCCGACCGAGAAGGTGGCGAACAGGTAGCTGACGCCGGCGATCATGGCACACGCCGCGATCCGCAGGATCGAGGGCCAGTGAAACTGCATGGCCTGCTTGAGCGGGGAGAGCTGCACCTCGACGGCCTGCGCCTCGAGGAAAGCCGGCGGCTCTTCGAGCGTGCGCCGGATGATGTAGGCGACGACGACCACCACGGCCGAGAGCCAGAACGGAACCCGCCAGCCCCAGCTCAACAGTTGCTCCTGGGGCATGGCAACGAACGGAATGAAGATCGCGGTCGACAGCAGGCCACCGGCGGCGGAACCGCTGGTCACGAAGCTGGTGGTGAACGAGCGGCGCCGCTCCGGTGAGTGCTCGAGGGTCATCGTGATGGCGGCGGCCTGCTCGCCCGAAAGCGACAAACCCTGAATCATCCTGATCACCACGAGCAGAATCGGAGCCAGCGCGCCGACCTGGGCGAAGGTGGGCAGACAGCCGATCAGGAAGGTGCAGCCGCCGATGCCGAACAGGGTGAGCATCATCACGAACTTGCGCCCATAGCGATCGCCGAGCGGGCCCAGGATGAATGCGCCCAGCGGACGGACCAGGTAGCCCACCCCCAGGGTCGCCAGGCTCAGCATCAGCCGGACGCCCTCGGACAGTTCGGGTGGAAAGAAGATCTGGTTGAAGACCAGCGCCGACGCGGTGGCGTACACCGCGAAGTCGTAGTACTCCAGCGTGGTGCCGACCCAGGAGGCGATGGTCGCCTTGGCCGGTGTCTTGCGGGGTTGAATGGTGTCGGTCATTTCGCCTCCATGGGCATGTGCTCGTTACGTCGCTTCGGAGACCCCGTCAGACGGGGACTTGGGCAACGGACGGAGCGGGCGGGTGGAACGGGTAGTGGTGCTGCGGTCGGCCGATTGAGGTCGAGATCCTTGATCGGCCGGACGGGGCCTGGTTCGAGCGGCGATGCTCAGGTGGTGTGGCCGTCCGGTCGGGTGGTGGTGTGGCGGTTCGGTTGGGTGTTGGTGTGGGCGGTTGGGAAGAGCGGTTCGGTCGGTGTTGGTGTGGGC
>DAOSUG010000036.1:0-9824 GCA_035378545.1 Micropruina sp.
TGCACCAGCACCCGACGCCGGCCCTCGGCGTCGCCCACGCCGAACCCGTCCGGCACCTCGGCCATCAGGTCACGCACCCGCTGCAAAGCCTGGTCGGGGTCACCGGTTTCGGTGAACGCGGCGGTGTGGGTGTTGTGCAGCAGGGTGAGGTCCCAGGCGCCGGTGGCCCGCACCGACACCCCGCGCGGGCCGGTGCGGCGCAGCTCGCCGCGCACCAGCAGCAGCCACGATGAGAACACGGTGGCGGCGTAGGGGCCCTGGGCGTCTTCGAAGAAGGTGGCGTCGGCCGGCCCGGTGGAGTCGTCGACGGTGAGAAAGACCACCCGCCGTCCGGACCGCACCGGTGGGGTCTGGGTGGCCACCTTCACCCCCGCGATCATCACCTCGCCACGGCTGCGCCGGCTGAGCAGATCGGCGGCGAAGGTGACGCCGACGGCATCCAGGAACGGCAGATAGCCGGTGAGCAGGTGCTTGCTCGCGTCCAGGCCGATGATCTCGAGTTCGGCGCTGAGTCGCTCGGCATCGCTCAGCTCGGTCAGTCCGGTGGGCGTGACGTCACTGGGCCACCGCCGTCGGTCGAACCTGTCGGCACCATCCCGCCCGTCGAACCTGTCGGGACCATCCCGCCCGTCGAACCCGCCGGGACCATCCCGCCCGTCGAACCCGCCGGGACCATCCCACCGGTCGAGCCTGTCGAGACCATGCTCGTCCAGTTCCCGGTCGCCGAGGCTCTCGGTGAAGTCGAGCGGCAATTGGATCTCTTGCGGGGCGACCGGCTTGGCGTTCTGCGCTTGGCGGCGGGCGAGTTCACGGGGGTCGCCGACCGGGTCGGCCGAGCGGGGTGCACGAAGCCCGCGTGCACGCCCATGGGCGCGGGCGTGGGCACGGTCGGCACGTTCCAGGTCGGCGACGGCGAGCAGCAGGTCACGCCGGGTGATCTGGCCGCGAGGCCGCACCGCACTTGGTGCGTCGATGCCGTACAGGGCGTCGAAGGCGCCGGCCAGCGCCAGCCGTTCGGTGATGTCGGACGGGTTGCCGGTGCGTTGCCAGAAATCGGTCAGCGAATAGTAGGGCCGGCCGGCGACGATGCGGGCGATCTCGGCCTCAGTGATGCCCTTCACATCGGCCAGGGACAGCCGGATGCCGTAGCCGCGTCCGTCCGGAATGCCATCGCCGGGGCTCAGCCGCCTGCCCCGCACTGGCAGGTCGGGTTGGAACCCGCCCGCCGGGTGGCCGGGTATCGACGGCCCGGCATCCGCCGGAATGATGCAGTCCTGCGTCATCCCGGGCTTGCCCCGGGATCTCTCCCCCACCCGATCAGTGGTCTCGACAAGCCCGACCGACGGTGGTTGCGAGAGATCCCGGCATTCGCCGGGATGACGAGGCACGCTAACAGCGGAAGTGGAAGGTGGCAGAGGGGTCTCGACACGCTCGACCGAGATCCCGGCGTTCGCCGGGATGACGGGCTCCCCCGGGTCGACGGCGTCCGCCGGGATGACGGACTCCGCCGGGATGACGGACTCCGCCGGGATGACGGACTCCCCCGGGCCGACGGACTCCCCCGGGGTGACGGACTCGTCCAACCGTTCGACCCGGTACGCGTCGTCGCTGACGTTCACGTCCAGCCCCAGGACGGCGATGCCGCACCGCCGCGCCTCCTCCAGGATCAGCCGCTTCGGATACATGCCCGGGTCGTGGGTGAGCACTCCCGACAGGAAATGCGCCGGGTAGTGCCGCTTCAGCCAGGCCGACTGATAGGTGGGCAGCGCGAATGCCGCCGCATGCGCCTTGCAGAAGCCGAAGGAGGCGAACGACTCCAGCACGAACCAGGCCCGGTCAACCACGGCCTGGGAGTAACCCCGACCCAGACACGTGGGCACGAACCAGCGCTTCACGTCGGCCTGGGAATCGCGCCGACCGAGCGCCCGCCTGGCCTCGTCGCCCTGGGCCAGGGTGCAGCCCGTCATGATCGCGATGATCTGGATCACCTGCTCGTGGAACACCACCACCCCGCCGGTCTCGGCCAGCGCCGGCGTCAGGTCGGGGTGCAGGTAGTGGGCGGTCTTCCAGCCCTGCCGGGCCTCGAGGAAGGACACCACCATTTCGGACTTCACCGGGCCGGGGCGGAACAGCGAAATGTCGATGATGATGTCGGAGAAGTCGCGCGGCCCGAACTTGCCGACCAGTTCGCGCTGCCCGGGCGATTCGATCTGGAAGCAACCCAGGGTGACCGACTTGCCGATCATGTCGTAGGTGTCGGGGTCGTCATAGGGGGCGAGCACGTCGACGTCGACCTCGACGCCCTCTACCCGGCGGATCTCGCCCAGCGCGTGCGCCATCGCCGACTGCATGCGGATGCCGAGCACGTCCAGCTTGAGCAGGCCGAGTTCTTCGACGTCGTCCTTGTCGAACTGGCTCATCGGAAAGCCGCCGAAGCTGGCCTCGACGGGGGTGCGGTCGAGCAGCGTGGTGTCGCTGAGCAGCACTCCGCACGGATGCAGCGCCACGTGCCGGGGCAGCCCGTCCAGCGATTCGACCAGAGAGAACAGCACGTCGAGCCGACGCTCGCCCAGCCCGGCGGCACGCAACTCTGGCAGGTCGCGCAGGGCGGCGCGGGCGTCCGCGGCCCGAATGTGCGGAAACGCCTTGGCAATGGCGTCGATCTCGCGCGGCGGCAGGCTGAGCGCCGCACCCACGTCGCGAATGGCGTGCCGGACGCGGTAGGTCTCCATCATCGCCACGCAGGCCACCCGGTCACCGCCGAACACGTTCAGGATCGCGTCATAGATCTCGGTACGCCGGGCCGATTCGACGTCGATGTCGATGTCGGGCAGGACCTGCCGCAGCGGCGACAGGAAGCGTTCCATGATCAGCCCGTAGCGGATCGGGTCGACACCGGAAATGCCCAGCAGATAGTTGACCAGCGAGCCGGCGCCCGAGCCACGCGCGGCGCAGCGAATACCGAGCCGGCCGATCATCGCCACCACCTCGGCGACGGTGAGAAAGTAGGTGGCGAAGCCGAGGGTGTCGATCACGGTCAGCTCGTCGGCCAGTCGGGCCTCGATCGCGGGGCTGGACGTGCCGTAGCGGGCCGCGATGCCGGCGTCGCAGCGCAGCCTCAGCGCGGCCATCGCGTCGGGTGCCGAACCGCGGACGTCGAGCACGTCGAACTCGGGCAGATGGATCTCGCCCAGTCCGATGTCGGCCTGCGGGTCGAGCCGGCACCTGGTGGCCAGCATCCGGGTGTCGCCGATCAGCGTCTCGGCGTCGCGCCGTCCGGCCAGCCGGGCGACCTCGTCGGCGGCGGCCAGCATTTCTTTGCCGGTCTTGAGGTAGCCCTCGGCGTTGCGCCGGTCGATGTTGCGCAGGTCGAGCGGCACCAGCCGGCGCGAGGCGTCCAGCACGTCGATGGTGGGCGCCAGGTGCTTGCCGGCCATGCGGACGGCATTGGTCAGCACCCCGGTGAGGCCGTGGGCGTCGGCGAAGCCCAGCATGCGACCGGCCAGCGCGGCCGAGCCGCGGCCACGTCCGGGGGTGTGATGGTTGGTCACCGCGAGCGCCAGCCGGTGCCGGTCGACCAGGTTCAGCCAGCCGCGCAGCACGCGTTCGGCCTCGTCGGTCGAACCGGTGGCGAGGGTGCGCCCTAGATCGGAGTCGTCGCCCAGCATGACGATCAGGTCGTCGTGGCCGGCCATCGCCTCGGGGGTGCAGCGCGGCTTGCCGCGCTCACCGGCCAGGTGCACCGCCGAGGTCAGCCGGCACAACGAGGCCCAGCCCTGCCGCGAGGTCGCCAGGCTGACCGCGCGGGAGCCGTCGGCCATGGTGTGGTCGACCCCGACCACCGGGGCGATGCCGGTGCGCTGGCAGGCCCGGGCGAACTTGACCGCGCCGTAGAGACCGTCACGGTCGGTGATCGCCAGGGTGTCCATGTCGGCGTCGGCGGCCGCGTCGACCAGGGCCGACGGCTGGGACGCCCCGTAGCGCAGCGAATAGCCGGAGGCGACCCGCAGGTGCACGAACGGGTCGCTCATCAGATCGCCACCCGTTCTGTCGCGTGCGCCCACAGCCGCCGCGCCACCTGGTCGTGAAAGAGCCGGACGTCGCGCAGCAGGTCGTCCGCCTCGCGGGCGCTGACCAGAGCGACCGCACCGGCCTGGACGGCCCGCCGTTTGAGCGCAGAGGAAGCGAAGAAGCCGGCCCATTCGGCGTACTCGGGGGCCGCCTCGGCGAGCACCTGCCACACATCACGCGGACGCGACCCGCTCCGGGTGGACGCCGCCCGGCATGCCAGCACCACCGCCGCCACTCGGAGTGCGGCCAGGTGGGCGCCGAGGTAGCGCTGTGCCGGCTGCTCTGCCAGTTCGGCCGCGGCCAGCGCGGACGCCGCCGCGACGAGTTCACTGCGCGTCATCAGTCCACCACCGTGCGCAGCCGCCACGCCCCGCTGCCCCAGGACCTGGCCAGTTCGTAGACCCCGGACGTTCCGTAGCGGCCCTCGGCCGCGACCACCCGCCAGACCTCCTGCTCGCCGAGCAGGTCGTCGCCGTCGTCGATGCCGACACCACCTGACCCGACCATGCGGAAGCCCGGCGCGGACCCGCCCATGCGGGAGCCCGGCGCGGACCCGCCGGCGCGGGAGCCCGGCGCACCGAGGCCGGGAGTCGTGCCGCGGACGTCCGGCGTCTCACCCCGGGCGGCCCGCACCTGGGCGGAGTTCCACCAGTCGGCGGTCTCGATCCAACGGGCCTGCAACTCGAGCACCTTCCACAACCGGTGCCGCCACAGGAACTGCGCCGGGCCTTCGTCATCGCCCACCAGACCCTGGCGAACCTCGATCGCCTCGTTGTATCTGCGCATGCTGAAACCCCCGTGGACACGGCGTGGAAACCATTCGCCGGGGGAATGCATGACCCCGGTGCGGACGGGGGTCGAGATCCGTCCGCACCGGGGAGCTATGAGCCCTTCCCCGACTCGATATCGAACATCTGTTCGACTCGATCCAGTCTGCCTGTTCGGTTCCGGTCCGTCAAGGGGCGGCTTGGAAACCTCGAACTCCAGGGCGGAGGATTCACCATCACCCGATGGCGACGTCCGCTCGAAGAGCGTTCGTCGCCCAGTCTCGCCCCGCAGCCCACGCATCGGCATCAGGCACGCCGCACGCCCACCCCGTCCACGCGCACACCATCAGCCCGCTCCGCCGACCGCGCCGCCCCGATCCTCGATCCGGCACGACCCTGGACGCCCCGATCCGCACCGATCAACTTTAACGTTAGAGTTCGCCGTTCTGGTTGCTCTCTGTATCGTTAAAGTCCATCATGGATACCAGAAGCAGTTCCGCTGAACCGAATGAGGTGGACATGACCCGCGTCACCATGAAAGACGTCGCCGACGTGATGGGCGTATCGGTGATGACCGTCTCGAACGCGTTCAATCGCCCCGACCAGCTCTCGGGCGAGCTGCGCGACCGCATTCTGAACCGGGCCAGGAAGATGGGCTACGGCGCACCCAACGCCGCCGCCCGCAACCTGCGTCAGGGGCGCACCAACTGCTTCGGCGTGGCGTTCTCAGAAAGCCTCACCTACGCCTTCAGCGACCCCTATTCGGTGCTGTGGCTGAGCGGCCTGAGCGGCGCGCTGGAGCAGGCCGGCAAGACCATGATGCTGTTGCCGATCGCCGAACCGACCGAAACCAACCTCGACCTGATCCGCCGCGCCAGTGTGGACGGCATCGCCGGGCTCTGCGTCTCCAGCCAGGTGCGCACGGTGGCGCAGCAGACCGGCATGCCGCTGGTCTGCACCGATCCGGCCGATCCGGACGGATCGTGGGTCACCATCGACGACCATGCCGCCGGACGCCTGGTGGGCCAACACATCCGTCGGCTGGGTCACCACCGGGTGGCCCTCGTGGTCGAGCAGGCGGTACCCCTGCGCGAGGCCGAACCGGCCCAGCAGTCCATGGCCACCTACCGCGCCGAGCTCGATGACTACCGCACGCTCGGTCTCTACGACCTGTGGGGGCGGGTCGAAGGTTTTCTCGCCGAACTGGACGGGCTGGACGTCCAGGTGGTGAGTGTCGGACTGAACTCCCGACAGTCCGGACGAGCGGCCGCCGAACTGCTGCTCGACCAGTTGGCGCGACCCACCGCGATCATCTGCGTCAGCGACGTGATCGCTTTCGGAGTACTCGACGCCATGCACGATCGGGGCCTGGACCCCGGCCGCGACGTGACCGTGACCGGTTTCGACGACCTGCCCGAGGCCGGGCGGCTGGGCCTGACCACCGTGCACCAGCCGATTCAGGAAAAGGGCCGGCTGGTGGGTGAGTTGCTGCTCGATCCCACCCGCACCCCCCGGCGGATCACCCTGCCGCACCAACTGATCGTCCGCTCCAGCTCGGCGCCACCGCACGGTAGCTGAGCCTGCAGTCCGGCTGAGCCCGGCGTGCGGCTGAATCCACAGTCCGGCTGAGCCTCCCGTTCCGGCTGAGCCTCCCGTTCCGGCTGAGCCTCCCGTTCCGGCCGAGCCCGCAGTCCGGGTCCGGCTGAGCCCGGGGTCCGGCAGCCCGGCTCAGCCCGGGGGCCGGCTGAGCCTCACGTTTCCGGCTGACCCGCAGTGACCCGATCGTCCGTTCGGCACAGCACACCGACCCCCGGGTCGCTGTGCCGCTGAGCCGGACCTCCCGTCGTCACACCGCACTACACCCACCTGATTACCCACCTGCGTGAGCCATGCCCACGCGACCTCGAAAGGAACCACGATGTACCTCGTTCTCAACTCCACCGATGCCGCCCGCGCTCTCAACGGCAGCGCACGGCCCGACGCGCCCGTCATCGGCGAACTGGCCTCAAAGGCGCGCCGCGACCTGCTCGGTGACCTCGCCCTGCGCGTCTCACTGGCCGGCGAGCGACTCACCCGCCGCCTGCGGCGCAACGGCCGGGCGGGTCACGCGGCCGCCCTGTCGCACTCCTGACTCCTGAGCGGCTGAGCCGGACCACGGCCACGACGCCCACGGGATGATCGTCGAACTGGCCCTGACCGTTCAGACCTTCGCGCCGGCCATCGGCCAGCCTCGCCGAGGGCGCGACTCGGCGCGTGGCGCATCCGGCCGCACCGGTCAGCACCGCCACACCTGCTCTCAGGCTCCCGCTCTGGCACGCTAAGCGCATGGAAGTGCTTCCGCTGGCGTTCACCGGCGGCTGGGCGAGCGGCATCAACGCCTGGGCGACGGTGCTGATGCTCGGCCTGCTCGGCCGGTTCGCCGGCGTCGAGGGCGTGCCGGCCGGCTTCGAACGCACCGATGTGTTGATCGTGATGGCGGTGCTGGCGGTCGCCGAACTGGTCGCGGACAAGATTCCCTACCTCGATTCGGCCTGGGACGCGGTCTCGACCTTCATCCGTCCGATCGCCGGAGCGACCATCGGTGCCCTGATCGCGGGCCACACCGGCGATCTCGGCACCATGGCATTGGCTGCGGTCGGCGGCGTCACCGCGCTGCTGTCGCACCTGGCCAAATCCAGCCTGCGGCTGGCGATCAACACCTCGCCGGAACCCGTGACCAACCTGACCGCCTCAGCCGCGGGCGACCTCTCCCTGGTGGGTGTGCTCGCACTCGCCGCCCTCAATCCGGTCGCGGCGGCCACCATCGCCGCCGCGCTACTGGTGCTCACCCTCGGCCTGGCCCTGTTTCTGTTGAACCGGGTGGGCCGGGGTTGGCGGGCCTTCCGGGTCTGGCTGGCCCGCCGAGGCAGGGCATGACAGTTATCGCGGTCGTCGGCGGCTCACCGGCAGGCATGGCGGCGGCCGCACGGCTGGCCAAACAACGGCACCGGGTGCTGCTCTTCGAAGCCTCCGATCGCCTGGGCGGACGCTGGGCGCAGCCCGGTGCCCTGCCCCCGGTGCTGAGCCTTCCCGCGCCATGGCGCGACCTCTTTCGCAAATCCGGACGCGCCTTCGACGTCGAGTTGGCCCGCACCGGGCTCGCCCTGGTCGCCGCCGCCCCCGCCGTCCACCGGTTCGCGGACGGCTCGGAGTTGACCCTGCCCACCGACCGTGGCGAGCAGTGGACGACGCTGACCGCAGCCTGGGGCACCCCGGCGGCGACCCGCTGGCGCGACCTGCTCGACGACCTCGATCAGCGTTGGCAGCTGCTGCGCCGACTAGGCCTGGAGGACGAGTTCACCGAAGTGGCGCTCACCCCGGCCCGACGCCGGGCACTCGGGCTCGACCGCACCGTCGAAAAACTGGCCCGAGACTTCGGGCATCCCCAGGCCGCGGCGCTGATTCGCTCCACCGCCTGGCGCTTCGGATCGAAACCGGCCCGCACCCCCGCGTTCGTGGCCGTGCGGCTGGCGATCGACCGCACGTTCGGACGCTGGCAACTCACCCGCGACGGCCATCCGGTGCCGGCGTCGGCCCTGATCGATCTGCTCGCCGACCGGCTGACCCTGCGCGGCGTCGAGGTGCATTCGGGCCGACCGGTCACGGCGCTCGCGCCCGGCCGGGTGCGTACCGCCGACGGCGACATCGTGGTCGACGCGATCGTGGCCGCAGTGAATCCGTGGACCTACCTGAGGCTCACCGGCACCCAGGAACGCGTGCTGAGCCGCCGAACCGCCTGGACGCGCCCCGCCCTTGCCCCCCGGATCACCGTTGACCAAGAAGACAGTGTGAGTTCAGGCCTTGAGTACCAGGCCCACTCTCACACTGTCATTCACGAGATTCGTGAAACGGTGCAGCACTCCGCTGTCGGAGGGTGGGTCGACTACCGGCTGCCCAGCCCAACGGGCATCCTCACCGTGCGCCACGACTTCAGCGATCCCGTGCCCGATCCCGGCTTCGGCACCCGCTGGACCTCGCCCCGCACCTGGCTTCGGCAACCGCCGCTGCGGGCAGCGACCCCGACGGTGGTCACCGCGAGCGCGTCCAGCCGGGGCGGCAACGACCCCTGGGCGCAACTGCTGTCGGGTGCGTTGGCCGCGTATGTGGTGCATGAGAACCTGACCGGAGCCGACATCCGTCCGACCAACAAGGCGGCGCGACCCTAGCTGGTTACTCGTCATTCCGGGCCTGCCCCGGGATTCCGGCGTGCGCCGGGATGACAGCCGTGACGACGGAGAACGCTGATCATTGCGCAATCCGATGGTTCAGCTTGATCAGCGTTTCCATCGCGTGACCCGGCGCCTGCGCTACAGGATGATCAGCACCAGCAGCAGGATCGCCACCGCGATGCCGGTGCCCAGGCCGGCGACCAGCATCAGCGCGCCCTTGTTGCCGGGACCCTTCGCGGGCACCAGTTCACCGGGTGCAACCGTCCCGGTCTCGATCACCGCGGGCACCGCAAAGGTGTCTCTACCCGGCAATGCTGCCGCTACCTCGGCCACCTGGCCCAGCGTCTGCGACGCGAACACCTGGTCGAGCATCGCCCGGTAGGTATCGGTGTCCATGCCGCCCTTGGCGTACTCAGCGTTGAGCCGTTCGGCAAGCTGCTCACGCTCGGCATCGTCCAGCGGATCGAGCGGGCGGGAGCGGTACTTCGACGAGATCGGCAGGTTGTCCACCCACCCAGGTTAGTTGGGGCAGGCGGGGTCTCGACACGCTCGACCAACGCAGGCCGAGCCGGTTGCCCTCGGAGCCCGCGACCGCCTGCGTGAAGGCAGCAACCGGGTCGGCCGCGGCTGACCCGCGATCTCGACACCGCCGAGCCCGAGGGGTCGGCGTCGGCTCAGCCCACTACCGTCATCTCGACCTCGACATACATCTCGGACGCTCCGCCGCCAGAATAGATGCCCCGCAGCGGCGGCACGTCGGAGTAGTCGCGTCCGATGC